>CAZUCH010000071.1:0-10142 GCA_964619045.1 uncultured Planctomycetales bacterium
GCCCGAACCGACGGCCAGACCGGTATTGGGCTGGACACCCGGCGCAGCGCTCGGTTGTCCACGTACGGTCTTCTCGCTCGTGTTCTCTTCGCTGAGCGGCTCGCCTTTGAGCGGCAGTTCGGTTTGGCTGCTACGCGTGGTCGTATCCAGCTCGACCTGCACGCTGATCAGAGCTTTCTGGTCGGGGATGATCTGCCGGAGCTTGTTCGCGTAACGCAGTTCCTCTTTCTGCAGTTTGCGGTCGAGCTGGTTGGCGGGATCCTCTTCACTGTCCCAATCCAAGGCCACCGAACCGTTGCCGTCCACCACCTGGACGTTACGCGGCGGTAGGCCGGCGACGGCGCCCGAGACCAGCCGGGCGGCAGCCAGGGCCAGGTCGCGTGGTACACGGTCGCCATGCTTCATCACCAGGGTCACACTGGCTGAGCTGGGCGGCCCCGTGCGTGTGAAGGAACGTTTCTGCGTGCCGAGGTTCAGGAACACGCTGGCATTCCGTACGCCGCTTAGTTGGCGCAAGACCATGCGCAGCTCTTCCTGGAGTGCGTAGGTCCAGCGCCGGTTGTTCTCTTGTTGTGAAATCCAGGGGTCGGAGGCCTGCACGAGGGCGGCGAAGCCGGCACTGGTATTGGCCGGGAGCTTCTCTTGCTGCTGCAACTGGGCCAGCAGCGCCTGGCGGTTGGCCGAGCCGCGCACCATCACACGACTGCCGTTGATCTCGAAGGGCTCGCCGATGGTCTCCAAGCCGGCGCGCACCATTGTCAACTCTTCGGGCTGGAGATCCTGCTCCAGGAGCGGGACCATCTCCGGGGTGGCGGCCCACTGCACCAGCCAGACTAGCGAAACGGCCACCAGTGCTCCACCAAGCATGAGTGCCACACGCTGTGACGCGTTGATATCGCGCAGCCGCGTGAGCATCTGGCCGATTGCGTTTTGCAGTGCTCCCATCCTGGCAGCTCCAGGCGATCTCCGTCGCCGCTATGCATCCGTGCTGGAGGTCGGCTCCACCGACCATTCTTGTTACTTCGCACCAGTGCGGCCCGGGGGCCGACCGGTGCCCGGCGTCTACACCCTCAGTTGTCGCAACTCGCTGTAAGCGTCCGCGAGCTTGTTGCGAATCTCCATCAGCAGGCTGAAGGCCACCTCGGCCTTGCGGGCGGTCACAAACACTTCCGTGATATTGTCACTCCGCCCGGTCAACAGACTCTGGACGCCTTCATCGGCCTCGTGCTGCATTTGGCTGACCTGCTCCAATTGCTGGCGGAGCTGGGCGGCGAAGTCCTGGCCGTCGCCGACCTTCTTGATTGGCCGTGGCGCACCGGCGGGCCCTATTGGGCCGATCGGCATTGCCGGGTTGCTTGAGATCTGATCCACCATGCTTATCTCCGCGTTCTATCCACTCCGGTGTGCTGTGCGCCTCTAGCCGAACAGCCGCATCGCCTGCTGCACCATGCCCCGTGTTATGTTCAGCATCGCCGCGTTGGCTTCGTAGGCCCGGCTGGCGAGCATCGCGTCCATGTATTCCATCGTGATGTTGACGTTCGGATATTTAACGTACCCGCGCAGGTCGGCGTCTTGGTGTCCGGGATCGTACTTCTCGCGGAAGGGAGACGGGTCCTGCCGGATGCCGTCCACGCGCACGCCGGCCCCGCCGTCACCGTCGCCGGCCATGAAGCTGACGAATCGTCGCCGGTATGGGACGGGCGTGCCATCCGCTTGGCGCGTAGTCTCGGCGTTGGCGATGTTGCCGGCGACCACATCGAGTCGCGCTCGTTGCGCCACTAGGGCTGATGCGCTGATATCGAGGGCACGGATCATTCGACTTTACCTTTGATTGCCCGCAGCAGGCCTTGAAAGCGGCCGCGCAACAGGGTTGTTGACAAATTGTATGAGAGCGAGTTCTCGGCAACGTCCGTCAGGAGGCGTTCCAGCCGAGCGTTGGTTCCGTCGTGAAAAAGTGCATTGGGAGCGGGCTCGGTGTCTGGGCACGTTTCGATTCGACCCTGGCGGCCGTGCGAGAATTGCCGGTTGTCGCGCAATTCCAGTCGGCGTGAGCGTGTCTGCTTGGCGCGGTCCATAGCCTGGCGCAGGGAGCCCTGAAACGCCTCTGGGTCGAGCCGCTTGGTGTGGTAGTCGGGCGTGTCGATATTGGCCAGATTATCGGCCAACACGCGTTGACGCTGTTCCGCGAAGCGCGCCGATAGCTCGATCGCGTTGGTGGTTCGTGAGGATGTCAGGCGGTCAATCCACATGTCCTGCGCCTATCTCAGCCAGGTCGCGGCCGGGTGTCGGGTCGTCATGGAGCAAGTCGCGTGCCGCAGTCGTGGTCATGCTTCGACGGGAACGAGGGCTCGGCGGTTGCGTTCCTCATGAAACGTCCCCTCCTCGCGCCACTTCTTGAGCTTCAGGCCTAGCGTACGCAGCCCGATGCCCAGAGCCCGGGCAGTCTTCTCGCGGTGGCCGCCAAACCGTTCCAGGGTTCGCACAATCAGGTCGCGCTCCGCGTCGTGCAGGATTTGCCCGTCACGGTACTGCAATCCTTGCGCCTTGGCGGACGCGGTCTTGATTGGACCATGCAGGAACGGTGTCACGCTGGCGGCGGAGATCTCGCGACCGGCCTCCAGCACGCAGATTCGCTCGCAGAAGTTCTCCAGCTCGCGGACATTGCCCGGCCAGTCGTACTCTTGCAGAACCTCCAGCGCCTCGGTCGTGAACCGGGGGCGTTCACGGCCTTCGCGGCTGGTTACACGGCCCACGAAGTGGTCCATCAGCAGTGGGATATCATCGCGCCGCTCGCGCAGGGCGGGCACATCGACGGGCAGGACGTTGAGGCGGTAGTACAAATCCTCACGGAAGCGTGCCTTGGCGGCCCACTGACGCAGATCGCGGTTGGTCGTAGCGATTACGCGCACGTCCACGCGGCGTGTTACCGAGCTGCCGACACGTTCGAACTCACGTTCCTGAAGCACGCGCAGTAGTTTGGCCTGGAGGGCTGGGGCCAGCTCCGATACCTCATCCAACAGCAGCGTTCCGCCGTCGGCCAGCTCGAAGCGTCCCTTGCGCATCCGGTCGGCACCCGTAAATGCGCCCTTCTCGTGGCCGAACAGCTCACTCTCGAGCAACGTCGGCGAGAGGGCCGCGCAGTTCACGCACAGCATGGGTTGATCGACTCGGGGCGAGGCGGCGTGTACAGCCCGCGCGATCAGCTCCTTGCCCGTGCCGCTTTCGCCGGTGATCAGCACGGTAGCGGAGCTTTGGGCCACGCGGCGTACCTTCTCAAGTACGGGCTCCATGGTCTGGGCTTGTCCGATCAACTCGTGGTCGTCCTGCAAATCCTCGATCGTGCGACGCATGACCTCGTTGTCGCGGACCAGTGCCCGCTGCCGCAGAGCACGCTCGATGACGATCTCGATCTCCTCGGCCGTGAACGGCTTCTGAACGTAGTCGAAGGCGCCCAGCTTCATGGCCTCGACCGCGTTCGGTATCGAGGCGTGGGCCGTCATCAGGATGACGGGCACGTCCAGGCCCAGCCGGCGCATCTCGCGCAGCAGTCCCACGCCGTCCAGCCCCGGCATGCGCAGGTCGGTCAGCACGGCGTCAAAGGAGCGCTGTTTGAGCGCGGTCAGCGCCTCCTGGGCGCTCTCAAAGGCGTATACCTTGTGATCGCGCGCCACCAGGGTCGCCTCCAGCGAGTCACGCATCATTGCCTGGTCGTCAATCACACAAATGCAGGCCATTAGTTCTCCTCAGTCCTACGCGGCGCTGAAGCGCCGGCCTTCGGGTGTTGGTTGTTTGGTCGCTTGATGTTCCGCGGCGCGCGGCAGAGTTATGACAAACTCCGCGCCGGCGCCCGGCCGGTTGGCGGCGGTCAATTGGCCGCCGAAGGCTTCAATCAGCCGGTGCGCGATTGTCAGCCCTAAGCCGGTTCCTTGTTGCTTGGTCGTGAAAAACGGGTCGAAGATGCGGTGCAGGGCCTCGTCGGCCAGCCCGCTGCCTTCGTCTATCACGCGCAGTTCGACATTGTCGTCGGCCGTGGCGCGCACGTGCAGGCGCACAACTCTGCCGGGGAGCGAAGCCTCGGCCGCATTCACGACTAGGTTGGTGAGCACGCGTTGCAGGCCCGTCTCATCCGCCAGGACGGCGACCCGCTCGTCGTCCAGACGCGTCTCCAGCTTGACCTGGCACACTGTCAGCGTCTTGAGGGTGGCGTCGCGCACTAGTTCGATGGTCTTTCGCAGATCGCAAACCTGTGGCTGCCGGCCGGTTGGGGCCAAGGCGAGTGTGTCTTGCACGACGGCCTCAATGGCCTGAATGCCGGCCTCGATCTTCTCGACCAGCTCCAGAGCGCCGCCCAGGTCGTGAGCGGTGCATCGGCTGCGCAGCAAACCGTTGTAGAGTTGAATGGCTCCCAGCGGATTGCGCACCTCGTGGGCCACGCCGGCGGCCATCTCGCCCAGGGCTGCCAGCCGGCGGCGCAGTTCCAACTCGCGGTCCTTGCTGGCCAGCTCGTCACGCAGGCGCACGATCTCATGCTGCAGCGTCTCGTGCGTCCGTTGCAGCCGTCCGGTGACGTCCATGTACTGGCGCAGCACGTCGGACAGGCTTTCGACTGTCGGGGCCGCGGTCGAGTTCTCGGAAACGTCGAGCACCATGCGGGAATCCTTTGGGGCAGTGTTGCGCGTGGTCATCTAACCGGTCATGTCCGCCGCGCGCGAGTTCATCGGCGCATTGCCTTGCTGGGCATAGGCCCGGTTGGCCACTTGGCCGCCGGAGGCCTCGGCGATCTCGCCGGCAATGGCCTGCTTCCTCGCCGACAGGAGGGCGCTGTCCTCGTGGTCGGTTCGCAGGATCACACGCAGGAGCTCGTTGATCTCCTGCAAGTAGGCCGAGGCTCGGGCGCGCTCGTCTTCCGGCAAGGCTGTGTACAGCGCGTCCCACCTTCTGCGGTAGGGTGCTAGATCGTCGTTCAGGCGGGCCAGCCCCGTGACCAGGTCCTGGCGGTCGCGCAGGATGCTGAGCAACAGCTCGGGTTGGTCACCGGAGATCATGGTGCGCTGCTTGTCGCTGAGCTGGCGCAATCGCAGGTAGAGGTCGCGTTGTTGACCGAGTAATGAGACCAGTTGTCGCGGGTCGAGTTGTGCCGCCGGCACGTTCATATCCATGCTCCTGTTGAAGTGTGTCACGTTCAGGGAGTATCGCCCGAGGCGTCTTTAAGTAGTTCCGTCGAAAGCATCGTGGAGACGAGGCGCTCCCAATCGGCCCGGCTTCCGCCGTTGGATTGGGCGTAGGCTTCATCCGGCATGCTGCGCAGGAGCCAGTCGGCGCGCTCCAGCGTGCGGGCTGCCGCCGCCGCGTCGCCCTGGCGCAGCAGGACGTTGGCCATCTGGACGTGCGCGGTCAAAGCCGCCGGTCGGCTGTCATAGCGGGCAGCGACATTCTGATAGATGGCCAGCGCCGCGCGCAACGTGTCCGGTTCGTTCAGTTCGTACAGGCAGTCGGCGCGATACAGCAAGGCGAGTTCCGTGTAGAGTTGCTGGGCCTCATCCTGGTCGTCCACGGCGTCCAGATCGGTCAGCAACTCGCCGAATTGCACCGCCGCCTGTTCAAAACGCTCGCGGCTCTTGGCGGCCACCGCTGCCGGGGCAGCGTCTGTGGGTGGATCGTCACGCAGAGCGTAGCCGCTGAGCCGTTGGGCGTTGGCCAGTGCAAAGCGCGCTCGCAGGCGTTCAGTGTCGTCGGGGTACAGAATCAGGAAGTCGTGCAGCCGGCTGATGGCCTCCGCGTGACGCCCCTGATTGGTGAGCAGGTCGCAGAGAGTCAATAGCGCGTCGCGGAACTCGCCGGCATCCGGCTTGACCGTACCTTCGGTCAGCAGGTCGGAGAGTATGCGCTCTGCGTCGGCGTAACGCTCCGGCCCCATCGACAGCAGCACGCCGGCGCTGAGCACTTTGGCGCGGGCAGCTTCCTCTAGCCGCGGGAAGTCGGCTATGACCAGGTTGTACCAGTTGAGGGCGCTGTCGGGATCGCCCGAGGCTTCGTACGTTCGTCCCAATCGCAACCGCGCCTGGGGCATGAGGGGGTGTTCCGAGCGGCCGCTCACGAATCGCAGCAGCATCTGTCGCTGGTCGCTGATCCGCCCACCCAGATCGTATTCCTCGGCCGCCGACCACAGAAACGCTGTCAGGCGGGGCTCGTCGAAGAAGGCCAGTTCGGCGGCTTGCTCGAACGCACGAGCGGCCTGCTCGTGATAGGCACGCACGGTCTCCGCGTCCGCGGCTGCCCGTGTGGCGGTCTGGTACGCTCGGCCCAGTTGCTCGTATAGCTCCAGACGCCGCACCGCCTGGTCCCTGGGCGTCAACTCGGCGGCCAGACTCAGGTAGGCTAGCGCGGCCGCGTCGTTACCACGGTCGCTGACATCGTTGAATAGGTCCAGCAGGCTGCGTTGGAACTCGGCGATTGCGCGCCGCTGGCGTGAGGGCGACAGGCTCAACTCGCCCAGCGCCTGGCGGAATGCGCCCAGGGCCTCGGCGTGCCGCTCAAGTGTCCCAAGGGCCACCCCGCGGCCGGCACTGGCGGCGATTTGCAAGTCGGCTCGCGGGCCGTACGCTAGCGCGTCCTCGAAGGCCTGCAAGGCCTCTTGGGGCCGACCTTCCTCCAGGTGGACCCGGCCCATCAGCCAGCGGTTCAGGCTGGGCAGGTGGCCGAAGTCGTCCAGTTCGCTGGTCGAGCGCGTTTCGTCGCCGAGCCAGCCATCAATCCAGTGTACTAGTGGAACGGCTTCCTCGGTTCGACCTTCGTGTAGCTTGACGCAGGCCCAGAGGAACTCGAGATAGCCGCGCAGGTCGGAACTCTTGAGCTGCTCTCCGTGGGTCGTCAGCAACTGTCGGGCGCGTGGCGTGTCACCCTCGTCCAGGGCGTCCGTGACCGAGCGATGCAGCGCCCACCACAGGTACGCCGGCGAAACGCCCTCGTCCGCCATCAGGCATTCCAATGCCCTTTGGCGCTGCTGTCGCGACTCCGGGCGGTTACCCAACAGGTCTATGAGCGCCATCGATGCCGCACGCTGCTCGGGGCTCGGCAAGCCCTGATCGAGCGCGTCCTGGAAGTGCTTAAGGGCGGTATCTTCCTCACCAAGCCACTGGTGGGCGTATGCCATGCGCATCGTGGCAATGGCGGAGTCAGCGCGTCCCAATTCGCGGGCCGCTTGCTGGTGCTCTAGTAGGTTGCGTAGGTTACCGGGGTCGTGCGCGTCCAGACGCTGCTCGGCTTTGAAGATCAACCCAGCCAGCCGGTCGTGGAGACGGGCCTGTTGAGCCGGTGGCCATCCCGAGTCGGCTTCCATGTCCAGCAGATTGGCAACCGCGTCGGCAGCCGCGAGTGTGTCGCCCGCCCGTTCGAGTACGGTTACATCCGCCAGCAGGGCGTCGAACGACGGCTGCTGCGTGGAGGGCGCCAGACGTAGCAACGTCGTCGCCGCCGCGCCGGCCGCAATCAACGCCAGAGGAATCTGCCAGCGGCCGGCAAACAGTTGCGTAATCTGATCGTACTGTAACTTGATGCTCATCCTGAGCCCTACGGTTGCATCCTGCGCGCCCGGTGGTGGCGACCACCGGCGATGAACTCACTATCGGTCGATTCATGCGCGTTTGGACATCAAAACTGCGCTCCCTCGGGCCCTACAGTCGGTTGGCCCGGTTCTCCGATAAGTGTGCTGATGAGGCCATGGATGGATATGGTTGACCAGACCGCTGACGTCCTATTGATCACAGGCGACGACGAGTTTCGCAGACTCGTCGCCAAGCACCGACCGATCGGCGCGCGCCTGCAGTGCCGCGTGGTAAGCGAGTCCGCGTCTGACCTTGGAGGTGCCCTGCAAGCCTGGATAGACCTCGACGAGGGGCCGCCAAGACACGTTCCCGATGGCATCTCGCGGGTCTACTTCCACAGCAGGAATGATCTCTGCGCGGATGATCTTCCACCGGGCATGTTCGTTCGTAAACCCTGCAACGAGAGACTGTTAAACATCCTGTGGGCCGATGCTGTGACGTCGCGCGGCAGCCGGCTGGCGGCTCCCGTTCCCGCTCCCGACCTGCGTCTGCCTGTTTGGTTGCTTGACTTCCAGGAGCTCGACCTCAAGACGCTCTGTCGAAAGTACGTAACCGCGCTCGGACCGCAACTGGGCTACAGCGATGCCTCCCTGTACCTCCACGATCCCAAACAGGGCCTTCTGGTTCTGGCCGAGACTACGCACAGTCGAGCCATCGATCTGACAGTTCAGACGACGGCGGCAACCAGTCACATGATGGCGGCGGTGACTCGCAGTGGACGAATGATCTCCACGGATGACGCCGCGGGCGAGTTGACAGCCAGCGGAATCGTTCGCCCGGATGGTCGTCCCTATGCCGACGGAGCGTGCCTGATAATGCCGCTCATCAGCGACGGAATTCTGTGGGGCGTGCTCAATCTCAGTGGGCGCCTCAAGCCGCCCGCGCCGGTTGATGATCTACCGCTCGACGAGATCGCCAAGTTCCTAAGTCGTGCGCTGCACAATGCTTGCGCATTTGACCGTGCGCGCGCTGAAGCGCGGATTGACGGTCTCACCGGGTTGTACAACCAGCGTTGGATTTCCGAGGCGCTGGACAGTGAGATTCACCGGGCAGAGCGCTTCGATGCCTCTTTGTCGGTCATGCTGGTCGATCTGGATGGTCTCAAGGATATCAACGATCGCTCGGGACATGCGGCTGGCGATTGCGCGCTGCGGCACGTCGCGAGTCGAATCGCAGCCGTGCTCCGCCAGTTTGATGGTGCGGCGCGCGTGGGCGGGGACGAATTCGTAGTTATGTTGCCGGCGACCGACATTGGGGGCGCCCTGCACGTTGCCGAGCGGTTGGCAAATTCCGTCCGGGACGACACGGCGTGCCTGAAAGGTGTGCCAGTACCGGTCACGGTCAGCATTGGAATAGCGGAATGGTGCTCCGGCTGGGATGCCCGGCAGCTACTGGATGCCGCCGACGATCGCATGTACCGCGCCAAGAAGCGTGGTCGCGCGGATCGACGACAGGTCGGGAGCGGTTCTGGGGCCGTGCGGCTGGGGTCGCCGCCCATGGCTGGTGGTGATGCTGCGGCGTGGGCGGGGCGTGTCGTGCAGACTCCGCCAGCCAGTCCTGTTGGGGGCTCGGCGACCGATGGTTCCGCAGCATCGGACCGCGAAGAATCCGAGAGTGCTTTTCGCCCCGCTCCAACTCGTCGGGGATAGAATCCACAGTCTCACAGACTCTGGCAATCAACGCACGAGGATTCTGCACTGAACAGCCAATATGAGATAGGTGTGATCGGCGCGGGGAATGCCGCCGAAGGGATCATCCATGGCGTGCTGCGCAATAGCGTGCTGTTTGATGATCGCATTATCGCCTCCGATCCCGATCCGGGGCGGAGGTCGGTGTTCGAGCAACGCTTTCACATTGTGACAACCGCTGACAACCGGCACCTGGTGCGCGAAAGCCATATCTTGCTGTTGGCGGTCAAGCCGCAACTGTATGGCGCGGTGGTCGGGGAGTTCGCTAATCTGGTGCGTGAGGATCACCTGATCGTGTCAATCATGGCGGGCGTCTCGACGCGCTCGCTGGAGGAGTGTTTCCCGCAGGTCCGGGCGCGCGTGGTTCGCGTGATGCCGAACCTGGCATCGCACGTGGGCGCGGGGATGGCGGGCGTGCATCCGGGTCGTTATGCCAGCGAGGCCGACCTGCTGCGGGCGCAGCGGATATTCGACGCGGGCGGCAAGAGCGTCCATATCGAGGACGAGGCTCTGATGGACGCCGTTACGGCGGTCTCGGGTAGCGGGCCGGCGTACTACTACTTCTTCACCGAGGCGCTGATGGAGGCGGCTCGGCGGATGGGTTTGTCGGCCGGGCACGCCAACCTGCTGGCCAAGCAGACCGCAATGGGCGCGGCACGCATGATGCTCGAGTCCGGCGAAACGCCCGCTGTGTTGCGTGAGAAGGTCACGTCGCCCGGCGGCACGACTGCCGCCGCCATGGCCGCGCTGCGCGAGAGTGCCACGTTCGAGGCGATCGTCAACGGTGCGCTGGCGGCGTTCGAGCGTAGCCGGGAGTTGGGCACGAAGGCCGAGGACGCCGGGTCTTAGC
>CAZUCH010000072.1:0-10086 GCA_964619045.1 uncultured Planctomycetales bacterium
CCCAGTAAGAATTGGAATAAGAGTTACGTTGCAGGGTCCCCTGACTGTGGCATTGATGGTGATGCCTCCGAGAACGGCGGGTGTTCGATATCCCGAGGAACGACTGATGATCGGATAAGGTGGTACACAATGAAGCAAATGGTGGTAATCGGGCTGGGGCAATTCGGCGCGCACTTGGCCAGGCAACTGACTGCCCAGCACTGCGAAGTGCTGGCCATAGATGGTGACGAGGCCCGCGTGGCCGAGATTCGTGACGACGTGCACAGGGCGCTCATCGGAAACGTGAAGAGCCTGGACGTGCTCAAGTCCGCAATCACGTCGGCCGTCGATCAAGTCGCTGTGTGCCTCGGCGATCATCTGGAGGCGAGCATCCTTTGTACGCTGCACTTGAGTGAGATCGGCGTGAACGGGATTGTGGCCACCGCGGTCAGCCAGGACCACGCCAATATCCTGAAACGTGTTGGCGCCGACGAAGTGCTGTTTCCCGATTTGGAGACGGCCGAGCGCACGGCGCGTCGCATGGCCAATCCGCATCTGCTGGATTATTTCCCATTCGCCGAAGAATACCGAATCATGGAAATCAAGGTGCCGACGCAGTTTGTCGGAAAGGCGTTGTGCGATTCCGGCTTGCGCCGCGTGTACCAGTTGCTGCTGCTCGCGATCAAGGTCCGTGGAACCGACGAGTACCATTTCATGCCCAACGCTGACCGTGTTCTGCAAGAGAACGACGGTCTTTTTGTGTTGGGACGCGAGATGGACTTGGCCCGATTCTCGGCCATCAAGTAGCCGGTCCGCGGCATACGCAAATGAGAGTGGTTTGTGTTGCCGGTCAGGTCGCCGGGCGTTAGAATCGGTCTGTCGGTCAGGCCTGCCAAAGCTCTCGCGGCCTGTGAGAGTCAAAGATTCAGCATTCGCCATTCGTCAGGAGTTCCTTATGGTATCGCTTGGCTGTGACGCCATGAGCAACACCGTCGCCGCCGTCGCCTCATCCGCAGTGGACGCGCAGTCAGTGGTCCAATGCCGCAAGCGGGGAATGGGCCGCTTCGGCGGGGCCATCGGAGGGAGGCTCGGCGTTATTTGGCAGCGATCGCCGCTTAACTCTCCCGCCATCCTCGCGATCGGGTTCCTGCTCTTGCTGAGGTTGCTGCTGGCTCCGTGCGCGGTGCTGATACCCGAGGAGGCCTACTACTGGATGTACTCCAAGTACCCGTCGCTCGGTTATCTGGATCATCCGCCGATGGTAGCATGGCTCATAACGGCGGGCCGCTTCATATTCGGCGACACCGAACTGGGCGTCCGCCTGGGCACATGGCTGCTGGCAGTTGGCTCGACGTGGCTGTGTTATCGCTTGACCGCGGAATGGTGCGGCCGGCGAGCCGGGATAGCGGCAGCGCTACTTTTCAGTATCACGCCGCTGTTCTGCGGGATAGGATTCGTGGCGACGCCGGATGGGCCGCTCATCTTCTTCTGGCTATTGGCGCTCGTGGCGGTAACGCGGGCCTACCGCGGCGGTTCGCAAGGCTGGTGGCTGCTGGCGGGATTGGCGACGGGACTCGGCTTCGTCTCCAAGTACCCCGCGCTGTTCCTCATCCCATGCACGTTTCTTTTCCTGCTCTCCGACGCTCGCGGGCGGCGTATGTTGCTCCGGCCCGGCCCCTGGCTGGCGCTGGGCGTGGCGGTGATCGTTGCTTGGCCCGTGATCTGGTGGAATGCGCACAATGACTGGGCCTCCTTCCGGTTTCAGTTTGCACGTCGCGTAGTGGGCCAGGGAGGATTCACACCGGGCAAGACGTTGGAGTGGGTGGGGGCACAGTTTGGTTTGCTGACGCCCTTGATCTTCGTGCTCTTCACCGCGGCGTGGTGGCTGGCGTTGCGCCGTTTCCGCCGAGACAAGGTGGGCCGCTGGCGCTTCGCGGCGTGCTTTGCCGTTCCATGGCTGGCGGTCTGCGTGTGGCACGGCATGTTCTCGTGGGTGCATATCAACTGGCCGCTGCCGGCCTACCTGAGCCTCCTTCCCGTTGGAGCCCTGCTACTGAGGGTTAAGGGGCTGGGCATAATCCGTCGCCTCTCCGCGGTCGGGTCACGCCGGCTGATAAGTCGGTACACGGTAGGTTTGGTCGTGGTCAACGCGATCGCCCTGGTATTCATCTCGATTCGGACTCCGCTGGTACCCAGGTGGGACGTCTTCGCGCCTTGGGACAAGTTGGGGGGAGCCGTGGAAGTCGTCGAGGATCTGTTTGCGGAGCAGGCCGGCTCCGAGCCCTTCATCATCACCGATGGGCAATACAAGCTGGCCAGCGTGTTGGCCTTCTACATGCGAGACGTCTCGCATAGCTGTGGTAGCGACTGGAGCGAAATCGTCCCCGCCAGAGGCGTGTTGGGTGGCGGTCTGAACTACGTCAACTGGCACACGCCGGATGAGTTTGTCGGCCGAAACGCGATCTTCATCGCCAGGGATCTGGACCCGCGCATCCTCGTTGGTTTGCAGGCGTGCTTCGCGCAAGTTGATCAGCCGCGCGAGTTTTTCTCGCGTCCCTGGGGATTCAGCGCTCGACAGACATACTGGGTCATCCCGTGCTGGGAATTCCAAGGAGTCCCATCGGATCTGGCGGGTGGGTAGCCGTGCGGCCAACAGAATCGCCGCGCCGAAGATACGTTGGCGGACAGACGGTCATTACGTCGAGAGCTCCAGGATGCGGGTGACTGTTTCCTTGGTGGCGCCGCGCTGGCTGATGATCGCGGCCCGGCCGGCCTGACCCATCTGGGTACGCCGATCAGGATGACGTAAGAGGTCGGTGAGGGCGGCGGCCAGCGTTTCAGCGGTTCGGACCCGGCGCGCGCCGCCGTCGGACAGCAGCAGGTTGACCGCTTCGGTAAAGTTGTCCGTGTGGGGACCGATAAGTACGGGCCGCGCCAGCCCGGCAGCTTCCATCACGTCCGAACCACCCAACGGCACAAGGCTGCGGCCGACGAAAACGACCGTCGAGAGCGCGTAGAACTTCCGCAGTTCGCCCATTGTGTCGCCCAGGAAGACGGGCCGTGGTTCGGATACGCCGGCGGGGACCGTTGGCTCGCCCGTGCTCCGGCGGAGGCATGCAAAGCCACGTTCGACGATTAGCTGGGCAACCTCGTCGAAGCGTTCGGGCTTGCGCGGGACGATTGCCAATTGGAGGTCGGGAAACAACTTGAGCAACCGGGCATGGGCGTCCAGTATCAGAGCCTCCTCGCCCGGGCCGGTGCTGCCGCAGGTCCAGAGTGGCCGCGAGGTTGCGATTCCCATCTCGCGGGCCAGTTCTTCCTGCCCGTCGATGTGGCCGCTCGTGTCGGCGGCGTCGTACTTGATGGAGCCGGTGAGGTGAACGCGGGTGGCGGGTACGCCGAGCTCGATGAAGCGCGAGTGATACGTAGCGTCCTGGGCTCCGACCCATGCGAGCTGCCGGAACATGCGGCGCGCCACCCAGCGGATCACCGGGCGATTGAAACGCTTGACGCTCTTCCCGGCCGTCACCCGACCATTGGCGATCACGACGGGGATGTTGAATCGCGTGGCAACTTCGATCAGATTGGGCCAGACCTCGAGCTCCATGAGGACGATGATGGATGGTCGGGCGCGCGCCAGAGCGCGGCGAACGGCAAACGAGAAATCCAGCGGGAATCGGAAAACCAGCAAGTCGGGATACAGTTTGCGAGCCTGGTCGAGCCCGGTGCGGGTGGTGCTGCTGATGACCACCACGGTTTGGGGAGATCGGCTGTGCAGTTCGGCGACGATCGTCCGCGTGGCGTTGATCTCGCCCAGCGAGACGGCGTGAATCCAGACGCAATGCGCCGAGACGGGCCGCGACGGGATGCTCCCGAAGTACTCGCGCCACGACGTGCCGGACGGGCCGCGCGTCAGTCGCCGGTAGAGCAGGTAAGGCCAGCCGACGGTTGCAGCCGCCAAGCCGTACAGCAGGTCGTACAGGGTAGATATCACGTCGCGTCGCTCGGGATTCGCCGCAATTGACCGTGGGGAACCGTGGAGGCTTTCCCAACGGCCCGCGCTGCCTTAGAATCGGAACACCTCGGCATTAGGAGTACGACAGCATGCGCCTCCGCCTGAAAAACAACGATTGCCCGAGCATCATACTCGTTTTGCTGCTGGGCGTCGTGGCGCTGGGACAGACAGCGTCGGCCCCCTCCCAGCCGACTGTTGCTGACGCCGACGTTGATCGCATTCTGACACGTTTGGAGCAGCGCGACGTCCATGACCTGCGTGGCGACCTCGTTTGGCGGCAGCAGGACATCTTGCCGGGCTTCGAGGACGACGAAGACTCGCTGACGAAACGCGGGGAGATTTGGTACCAGCAGGCCGACCCGGTCGCCAGGTTTCTGATCCACTTCAAGGAGAGCATCGCAGGCACGCGTAAGGACCAGGTCGACGAACGGCACGTGTTCGACGGCCGCTGGTACGTCGAGCTGCAATCGCGGACCAAAACGATGCAGCGGCGTGAGGTTCGGCGAGCGGATGACCCGGGCGACCCGTACAAGGTCGGCGAGGGCATTTTCCCGCTGCCGTTCGGCCAGAAGAAGGCCGACATCCTCCGCGAGTTCGAGGCGCGACTGGTCGCGCCGGACCCGAAGGACCCGTCCGACACGGACCACCTGTGCCTGACGCCCCGGGCCGCGACGCAGACCGACCGCTCTTACAAGCAGCTTGATTTCTGGATCGTTCGAACGGGGTCGCTGGCCGGTTTGCCGGTCAAGGTCCGCGTGGCCAAGAAGGACGGAACAGGGCGCGTGAGGTCGCACATCACGATAGTGTTTGATAAAGTACGGCTGAACGAGGGCTTTGAGGAGCGGGTGTTCGAGATTCAGTGCCCGCGTGGATATGAGGAACTACCGCCGGAGAGGTTGGATCCGGTGCCGGCGCCGCGTGTGCCCGGTGATGTTAAGACGCCGGCTGGCAGTGCCGGGCCGACTCAGTGACCTGTATGCGAGGAACGAGCTTCGATGAGCATTCTGATAGACAAGAACACGCGCGTCATTTGTCAAGGAATCACGGGTAAGGCTGGCGCCTTCCACACGGCTCAGTGCCTGGAGTACGGCACGAAGATGCTGGGCGGATGCACGCCAGGCAAGGGTGGCACGAAGTCCGAACACGGGCTGCCGGTGTTCAATACCGTTCGCGAGGCGGTGGCGGCGACCGACGCAAGCGTCTCACTGCTATTCGTTCCGGCCCCCTTCGCGGCGGCGGCGGTGATGGAGGCGGCCGACGCGGGGATCAAGCTGTGCGTGCTGATAACCGAAGGCGTCCCGACGCTCGACATGGTCAAGGCCCGCAAGTACCTCGATGACATGGGAACGCTGCTGGTGGGGCCGAATTGCCCGGGCGTCATCACGCCGGGGCAGTGCAAGATCGGGATCATGCCGGGCTACATCCATAAGGCGCCCGCCAGCGATACGCGCAACGTCGGGATCATCTCGCGCAGCGGGACGCTGACCTACGAGGCGGTGTGGCAATGCACGGAGCGGGGCTACGCCCAGTCAACCTGCGTGGGCATCGGTGGCGACCCCGTCAAGGGGCTCAACTTCATCGAGCTTCTGGACATGTTCGAGGCCGATCCCGAGACGCACGCAATCGTCATGATCGGGGAGATCGGCGGCACCGATGAAGAGCAGGCCGCCGAGCACATCAAGAAGCACGTCAGCAAGCCGGTGGTGGCGTTCATCGCCGGTCAGACTGCTCCTCCGGGCAAGCGCATGGGGCACGCCGGCGCGATCATCTCCGGCGGCGAAGGCACGGCCCAGTCCAAGATAGCGGCCTTGCGGGATTGCGGGATCGAGGTCAGCAGCAGCCCGGCGACAATCGGGGAAGCACTGGCGAAGATCATGTAGCCAAACCCCGCAGCGGCCGTGGGCAATCAGAACCCCAAGCGTAAGCGCCGGGCCCGTAGCGGCCGACCTCGGAGTCGGCCGTGATTAAGGTAGTGATTAAGGTAGGATGCGTCTTGACGCATCACCCCCCTACCACCAGTCATCCTCATCCCAGTCGTCGTAGTAGTCGTCCCAATCGTCGTAGTAGTAGTCGTCATCCTCCCAGTAATCATCGTCGTAGTAGTACTCATCCCCGTAGTCGTCGTAGTAGTACTCGTCGACGTAATACTCATCGACGTAGTAGTCATCCACGTAATACTCGTCCACGTAGTACTCGTCGACGTAGTAGTCTTCCTCGTAGTAGTAGTCGTCGTACCAGACTTCCTCGACATACCCCGCGTCGAAGAGGACATCCACGCTGCCCCGGCGGTCCTCGACGACCACCACGCCGTCCACGAAATCGAGCATGTCACACCCGGCGAGTGTGCCGAGCAGCATTCCTAGCATCAGTAGGCGAGTTAGCTTCTTCATGGCATTCTCCGTCAAAGGTCCGCTTGTACCGACGGCCCAGAACACCAGTGTATTCAACCACTCGCGGAAAACGAAGGGGAATCTTTGTCCGATAACGACTGCGGCGGTTGCGTCGCTTGCCCTAACCCTCTTCTAGCATGGCAGTTAGGACTTCGGTCAGCGACAGCTCGATAACGGCCGTGGCCGAGTCGGCCGCCCCGCAATAGACGAGCAAGCTGTCCCCTCGCCGGACAATGCCGGTTGGAAACACGACGTTGGGCACGAACCCCTCGCGCTCGTGCGGGGCCTCCGCGACCAGGATCGGCTGGGGAGATCGGCGCAGGATCTTCAGCGGGTTTTCCAGATCCAGCAGCAACGCGCCGGCGGCGTAGGCCCCGACCTTGCCCGCCCCGGTCTCGCGCTGGTTGCCGTGGTAAATCTCGAGCCAGCCGGCGGACGTGCGGATAGGGGGTGGCCCCGCGCCGATACGACCAGTGTCCCAGGTTCCGGCGCCGCCCAGAAAATACTCGTGGCGGCCCCAGCGCAGCAAGTTTGACGAACGTGCCAGCCACATCTCCGGCATGCAGAACGGGGAGGATGGGCTGGGCCGATGCAGTGCCACGTAGTCCCCGCCGATGCGCTCGGGAAACAGAACCACGTCCTTGTTCTCCGGGCAGAAGATGACGCCGTGCCGCTCGAAGGTCTCGAAGTCGGTGGTCGAGGCCAGCGCGGTCGCGGCCCCATGTCGCGAGACGGCGACGTACGTGAAGTAAAACGTGTCGCCGATACGAGTCAGCCGCGGGTCTTCGACGCCGAACTCCTCGGCGGCCGACCGCGGCAGAAAGCGGGGGCCGGTGACCGAATCGACCGTGCGCCCGTCATGGCTGCGGATGACGCGGATGTGCGAGGTGAAGGTCAGCCGCCAAAGCTCGTCGCTCTTACGCTGCATGATACGCGGGTCGATTGCCTTCAGTTCATCGTTCGGCGTCCAGTCCACTACGATCTCGCCGGCCGGCGTGTCCCAGCGTGGCAGAGGCGTGTAGCCCGGCCGCTGCTCGCGCGGCCGCTCGGCCACCCGCACCAGCAGCACGACCTCGCCGCCGTTACCGGTTGCGACGGCGGCCGGATTGAAGACCCCGACAACTTCAAGATCGTCGCGCGACGGCGGGATGTCGGTCGGTTTGAGCAGACAGGCGTCGAAACGTCGTTGGATCATCGCGGTCGATTCCTACTCGGAGGCCAGGCGCGTCGCGTCCACCGCCATCGCAACCGAACGACGGCCGTTCTCCTCGGTGATACGGCGAACGTGGCTATGGTCGCGGATCCAAGCCCATTGGTCGGCGAACATGCCCTGCAGTATCTCGGCGTAACGGTCCATCTTCCGCACCTCATCGCCGAGCCGGAATTCGACCATCTGGTCCACGACAAACGACTTGTGACGGCCGCCGGCCTGGCGCTCGTCACCTTTGTACTCGGCCAGGGTGGTCAGCTTCGCGCCGGGCAGCAGCGCCGCCAGCCGCTGAAGATTGGCGGCGTCCGTCAGAGCCCGCAGCGTCAGGCGTGTCGGCACCCATTCCTCGAGCGTGATTTCGCCGCGCTCGAAGAGCAGGCGAAACGTCTGGCGATCGAATCGCCCGGGTTGGGTGAATCCGTGATAGTGGTGTACGTGTACGTTGGAATCGTGCGCGACGGTGCAGAGCACCTGGTCCTCGATGTTGCTGCCGGGCCGCAGGTTGCGCTGGGCGGCCACGACGCGGCCCGGTCCCAGCCAGCCCTCGAACAGGTCGAAGAAGTGTACGCCGTGCTCGATGAATATCCGCGCGCTGATTTCGGGCTTCCAGAACCAGTGCTCGATCGACAGGTTCTCGTCGCTGGCATAATTCTCTAGAAAGCCGTGCAAGACGTCGCCCAGGAGGCGGGATTCGATCACCCGGCGAACGGTATCGAAGATCGGGTTGTAGCGCTGCATCAGGTTGGCGACCAGCAAACGGTCTCGCTCGCCGGCCAGAACCACGAGTTCGGCGGCCTGCTCGTTGCTGATGGCTAGCGGCTTCTCGCAGATCACGTGCTTGCCGGCCCGCAGTGCCGCCAGCGCTTGCGGATGGTGCAGCGCGGGGGGCGTGCCGATGTACATGAGGTCAACGTCGTCGCGCTGTGCCAGTGCCTCGGGGCTGTCCACGTTAGGGATGCCGAAAGCCTCGGCGCCAAGCTGGGCGGCGTGCTCGTCCGGCTCGCACATCGCGGTGACCTGGACGCCAGTGAGCTTGATGAACTCCCCGACGGCGTAGCGGGCGAAACCCCCACAGCCGACGATGCCGATGCGAATCGAGTCAGTGTTCATGGCGGTCTCTCCGAAACGAGGTTTGGGTCCGGCCGATACGCCCAGAATCTTAGCGGATGCGTCGATCGATGGCCACGCGTGAGCGCTGCCGCCGGTTGAGGACTACTGTGCCGGGGAGGAGGCCCGGGAGCGCTCCGGCGATGCGGAGGATGCGTCGGCGTGTGCGTCGAATGGCAGCTCGGTGGCCAGCGCTGGTTTGTCCGGCCCGCCGGCCGGCACCCAACTCGGCCAGCCCCCGTTGTTGAACATGGCGGTAATGGTGATCCAGGCCACCGCCACGACCACCAGGCCCCAGCGCCAACGGTGGCTCTTGGGCCGGGCGGCGTGCGTGGCATGTAGGCGGACCGTCGGCTTGGAGAGCGGCTCCGAAGCCGGCGTGGGCCGCTCGGCGAGAGCTGTGTGGCTACCGCCGCGGTGTGGAACGCGCGGGCCGACGCCGGCCTGCAATCGGGCGCCGCACGGGACATCGAAACGCCGTTGGCTGTCGCCGGCGTTGTCGCGAGCGACGTGGCCTTGCTGGCGGAGGATGCGCTCGATGACCGCGCTGTCCCAGCGCTCGAGCGCAGTCCATGTGACGCCGTCGGATGAGGATTGGGACTGGCCGCATTGCAGGATCACGCCTTGCGGGTGGCCATCGCGGGCGTGGCGACGAACAGCGGCGGGAATGTGCGACACGGCCCGCTTGTAGTGACGGAAGACGGGCGCATCACAGACCAGTTCGTCGTGGCGTGTTGCGATGATCAGACGATAGACGGTCCTCACCCGACTGCCGAACTCGCTGTGCATTGCACCTCCGACGATTCACGCGCAGCCGCGCATTGGATCGCGAACCTGACTTCGCGGCCGATAGTTGACTACAGGAAGAACACCAGCGTCACGATCACGAACAGCGGGATCAGGACCATGCCCGAGTACACCATGTACCCGAAGAAGCTCGGCATCTTGACGCCCGACTGCTCGGCGATGGCTTTGACCATGAAGTTCGGACCATTGCCGATGTACGTGTTGGCGCCCATGAACACGGCCCCGCAACTGATCGCGATCAACAGCGGGATCGGAATCTCGCCGGTCTGCGTCGCCACGTTCTGCATCATCGCCATGCCCTCCGGCGCCAATGTGCCGGCGGTGGCGAAGTAGACCACATAGGTCGGGGCGTTATCCAGGAAGCTGCTCAGAATGCCCGTGGCCCAGAAGAACTGCCACGGCTCGCTCAGCCCCAGTTCGGCTCCCTTGGCGTTCAGAATCTCGATCGGAACCTGCATGGTGATGAAGATCCCGATGAACAGGCAAGCAACCTCGCCGATCGCGACGAAGTTGAACTGATTCTCCTTCCGCAAGGCCATCTGCGTCGTGACCCACGACAGCAGCACCATCAGAAGCTG
>CAZUCH010000073.1:0-10055 GCA_964619045.1 uncultured Planctomycetales bacterium
CTGGTTCTGTGAAGCTCCCGTTGCCACGTGTCGCGCGACCTCCGATCGCCCGTCAGTGTACTCCCACGACCACGCCAGCCGCAATACAGGGGCGCAACGTCACCCGATCGCCCTGTTGCCCAGTCGCGTACAGGACCATCCGGCCATGACGCCGCCGCGTGAAATAAAGTGGGCCCGGCGTCTCAACGCGGGCCCACGATGCACCGAAGCGCAGCTTCCATTGCCTGTTGCGCCCCCTAGTTCCCCACGCCCGCCGGCGCGGTCTGGTAACCCGCGACCAAGTCGTGGATGGCCGCCGTCGCGGACGCGCTGGGCGCCCAATTCAAGTCCTCGCTGATCTTGCGGTTGTCGCCCAGGAGCACCGGAACCTGAATGTCATCATCCGCCGTGACGTAGTCGGTCAACTCGATCTTGAGTTCGAACTCCGCCAGCATGCTCTCGACGATTCCACGGCAAGTGCTCACCTGCCCGCCGCAGATGTTGTACACCTCGTTCGGCCGGCCGCCGCTTATTAGGCATTCATAAGCCAGAACGACGTCATCCACATGGAGCAGGTCACGTCGGCAGTCCAAGTCCGGCAGCCGCAGCTCGCTGCCATGCGTGGAGTAATCCCATTCCGCCAATATCCGCGCCACGGCGCCGAAGAAGTAGTTGTCCGACTGTCCCGCCCCGGTGTAGTGGAACGGCCGAGCGATGGTGATATCGAGGTGATAATCGCGATGGAACGTGTGCGCGATCTCCTCCGCCGTCAACTTGAGCGATCCGAACGTGCTGATCGGCTGACACTGAGAGGTCTCGGATAATGGCTCGCCATCGCTGCCCGCGTTACCGTATACGTCGCAGGCGCTGGCCAGCACGACCTTGGCTCGGGGGACCGTACGCCGGACTGCGTCGAGCAGGTTGGCCCAGGCCGTCACGATGCACTGGTAGGCGGTCAACGGCTCCTCGGCCGCCGCTCCGGCGTCTGTGGTGCCTGCCAAGTGCACAACAACATCGGGACGAACGCTGGCGATGACCCGCGCGACGTTGATCGCATCGGCCATCTCACACACCATCGCCTTGGTGCCACAACGCTCGTAGGCCAGCTTGCGGGCACGGTTACGAACGCCGGCTACGACGTCGTACCCCTTGCCTGCCAGATACGCCATCATCCGCGAACCAGTGAAACCTTCGCCCCCTGTCACGAACACTGTCTGCACCGTCCAATCCTCCGGGGACCAAGTCCCAACACCTCAGTCAATAGCCCATAGGCCAGGCATGCTCTCCGAACATCCCGTACAGCTCCTATCGGCAAGCCTCCGGTAGCGGTTGTGAGACGTCTGGGGTTTTTTGACATCATCGATCCGTCCACACCCCTAGTCGCCCAGACGAGCGCGCACCGGGTTGTTACGCCCCGACGTCGCCGGTATTCTGAGCGTCACCATGTACCAGTGATCAGATTCTCGTTTCAGGAGTCGCATTCATGGCGATGGACGATGTACTGCTAGAGGCTCAGGAGCAGATGGAGAAGGCCGTCGAGTTCCTCTCGCAGGAACTGCGCGGCGTGCGAACCGGACGCGCCACGACCGGGCTCGTGGACAGTCTCAAGGTACCAGTGGAGTCCTACGGTTCGACCATGTCGATGAAGGAGTTGGCCACGGTCGCGGTGGCCGAGGGCAACATCGTGGTCATCAAGCCCTTCGACCCCGGAACGCTGAAGGACATCCAGAAAGCCATAGAAAAAAGCGAAATCGGCATCAACCCGCAGAACGACGGGAAGCTGATTCGCATGCCCGTCCCACCACTCTCCGGTGAACGCCGCACCCAACTCGTCGCACGCGTCAAGCAACTTGCCGAGCAGCAGAAGGTCTCCATCCGCAACGCCCGGCGTGATGCCAACAAGGCGCTTGAGGTGGCCAAGAAAGCCAAGGAACTCACGGAGGACGACGTCGAGACCGGCACCGATGAGATCCAGAAACTCACAGACGACTGCTGCAAGAGAATCGACGACTCCGTCGAACAGAAGTCCAAGGAGATCATGAAGGTCTAACTCCCGCGGGCAAGGGGAATGGGCCGGCGGAATCTCATCGACGCGACTGCGTCGCGCAACATTTGCGTTATCGGCCCTTCCCGGAGGCTAGGCGTGGTAGCACGCCACCACATGGTCCGGCTCTTTGGGGTCTGCGGGCAGCAGGAATGGTGATTCGCGGCAACATAGCCAGCTCGCCACCCGGCAGCGCGGCTGAAGAGGATCGTGCGGGCGAGGGTGGACTTCCCGCACCCGCTTTCACCAACCAGGCAAAGCGTGCGGCCGCCGTGCAGGTCGAACGACACCCCGTCAACGGCCCTAACGGTGCTCCGAGCCTGACCCGAGGTGAAGTGCATGGGCAGGTCGCGAACTTGCAGCAACGGCGGCGTGCTGGACTCGGTCTCGTTCATTCGGCCTCGTCGGAAGTCGGACGCCGGCGTTGGCGTTGGTGTACACATTGCCCGAGCGCGGCCTTGAAATCAGAAAACTCCGCCGGCGTGTTGAAGATATCCTCCAGCGCCACTGGTTGGCGGGAGTCGTTGAAGTGCAGGCGGGGCAGTCCACGCCGGTCGCCGAGCCGCTGAAACTCGCTCCACCGAATGAGTAGTGGCCGCGGGCGCGTGCCCACGACGATGCCCGGAGGCGTCAGGGCAACAAACCGGCCCGTGATTCGTCCGCTGACCAGTCGCCGGACCAGCAGGCCGAAGGTGGGAGTAAGCAGCGCACAGACCAACGGGAGGGCCGGGTAGGCGTACGGGGCGTTGCTGGGGGCCAGACGCTGCACGGCGGCCACCGCCACACCGACGCCCACGCCCCAAGCTGCGTAAGTCAAGCCGACGCGCCCCCAGGTCTCGGCAGAACACCACACACGCGTGTCGCGGTCATACTCGAAACCGCAGTCGGCGCATGCCGTCGGCGACTGGGAAACGGCCAGACGATTACCGCAAACTGGACAGCGTTCTATCGGCGTCGTTGCCATACCCTGATCGTACCGAACACATGCCGCCGATGGTAGCACGCTGGATGTGCCACTGCTCTTGAGCAATGATCTCCAACGCGCTCCCACGTGACACGCGGCCTATGCATGACCGCCGCCGGACGTGTACCATATAGGTGGTTGGGTGCCCCACCCTTGAGCACAGTGGAAGGGTGAGGAATTGACGCCCCGCCCCGCCGCGCCCGTCCAGCGCAAAGCCGCCAGGAGCAGTGCATGCCCCAACAATCGTCCCCGCGCCCGACCGTCGACGACCCGCTCTACGAGGCCACGCCGGATCAAAGCTTGAGCTTGAAGGAGCTACTCGCCTACTTCACCAAGCATGGCAGCATGCGCGTCTCGGACTTGCACCTCAAGGTCACCTGCCCGCCCGTATACCGCGTGGACGGGGCCTTGCAGAAGATGAGGGGCGCCCCGCTCACCGCGAAGGCCACCGCCGCCATGGCCCGCTGCCTGATCAGCGACGCCGAGCTCGCGCTGCTCGATCAGAACCGCTCGGTCGACAGCTCCTACATCACCGGCGACATGCAATATCGCCTGAATTGCTTCATGGACAACGACGGGCTCTCGCTGGCTATCCGGGCCCTTGAGAGCAACCCGCCCGACATCGAGCACATCGGGTTCCCCAACGGCATCTGGCGCGACATCGTCGTTCAACAGCACGGCCTCGTGCTGGTCACCGGCATCACCGGGGCCGGCAAGTCCACAACCATCGCCGCGCTCATCAACCGCATCGCCGAGACCCGGCCCTGCCGCATCATCACGCTCGAAGACCCCATCGAGTATCCGCTCACGAGCAAGGTGGCGATCATCTCGCAGCGCGAGGTCGGCCGCGACGTACCCAGCTTCGAACGTGGTCTGCGTGACTGCCTGCGCGAGGATCCCGACGTCATCTTCGTCGGCGAGATGCGCGATCGCGAGTCCACTTCCTGGACGCTGACCGCCGCCGAGACCGGCCACCTGGTGTTCTCGACCTTGCACACGCGCGACGTGCGCGGCACGGTCACGCGCCTGTTGGACATGTTCCCGCCCCTGCAGCAGGACGAAATCGCCAGCCAGCTCTCGCTCGGCCTCAGCCACATCATCTGCCAGAAGTTGATCCCCCGCGCCGACGGCCAAGGCCGCGTGGTGGCCATGGAGCTGCTTAACAACACCTACAGCGTCGGCAATCTGATTCGCCAGGGCAAGGTCGAGCAGATCTACTCGCAACTGCAAACCCGCACGCGCGACGTGCCCGACGAACGCAACGTCACGCTTGAGCGCTCGTTGGCCCTGTTGGTAAGGGCCGGCCTGATCAACCCGCTCGAAGCCGAGAAGTGGACCAACCACCCCAACGCCTTCCTCGACGAAATGCAACGCGCGCGCGAGACCATGGCCGAGCAGGCCGAAGACTAGCGCTCTGTCACCACTCGTGTGGCAGGTTGCCTATCGATCGGAGTAGGTGCCACCCACTACGTGCTCGCCGGACGCGCCAGCCCGCCGGCGACAGCCCGTCCCAGCACTTCCATCGGGAAATCAACCCCCTCGTAGCCCTTGTCACACGCCGATTCTATCACGGCCTGGCGCAATTCGGTCGGGGCGTCCGTATGCGGCAGCAGAAGTGCATACGTCCGACCGCCGTACCGATCCATGGCCACGCTCGCCAACCCCAGCAAACACGGCCCGCGAAACGCGCCTTTCAGCCGACAGGCGCCGCGCTCCTGATGATCGATCAGGTCCAGAGTGAACTCATGGGCCGAAACCGCCGACTCCTCCAGCGGCACGCGCGGATCCGGGCCGTTTCGGAATTGCAGGAAGGCCACCATCGCCGGCCATTCGGCCCGCGTCACGTCGCGCACCTGAACCGCGCCCTCCACACCCGCCAGCGGATCATCCGACGCGCCCTTGGCCGTACGCAACATGGTCAGTCGATCGTACGGCGTCCAGACTGCGCGCCGCAGCGGTCGGAAGTCGAACTTGCGATAAAACGACTCATCCAGCTCCGTCGTCGCCCGCAGCAACAGCCATTTTCCCCCCGTCATCTCGAACCACGACAGAATCGTGTCCATCAAACGCCGAGCATAGCCACGCCGGCGATGGTCCGGGTGCGTGTACCCGTGTCCCAGCACGCCCAGGTCGCCAATCTTGTTGATCGAAACGCTCGCCAGGAACTGCCCGCCCGACGGAATGACCGCGTATGCGTCTTGAGCACCGGCAACCCCGTCTACCAGACGCCGCATGTGATCCGTGGTCCACGGCTCCCCCTCCTCCTTCAGTAACGCGCGCAGCGCCGGCCAACGAGCCGGGGCCGGCGGTATAATCAACATGGGTTTCATATCGGTGCCTGCACGCCGATCCAGACTCAGCGCGGACGGACGCCGCGCGAAGCCTTGATTCTAGCCCTCGTTATGGGAATGTCCACGGGCGGGAGCGTGCAATACGCCGCCCCCACAACAGGTCCGGGAACGCCCCAGAAACCGCCCCCAGAGCGCGCCACGGGGCCAGCGCCCATTCTGCGCGGTTTCTGGACCGCCAACTCCGCACCCCCACGCCCAGTTGGCCGATCATAGCTGGCATCGTCGCCCCCTGTGGGCGTCGTTCCGTAGGTGTAGGTTCGTAGCCGAACCGCGTGAGCCGTGGCAACATGGACGTCCGCTACATAAACCCGTTCGTCGGCGCAGTGCGAAACCTGTTCGACACTATGCTTACGTCCAAAGTGGCTATCAGCAGTCCCGCCATCAGGGACAACGACATCCGCCCGGCTGCCCTGTCCGCCATTATCGGCTTCACTGGCGACGCCAACGGCACCGTCGCATTGTGCTTCGCCAAGCCGGCCGCAACCAAGATCGCCAGCGCATTCGCCGGCATCGAACTCTCGGAAGACCACGAGCTGGCCGATGCCCTCGGCGAACTCGCCAACATCGTCGCCGGTCAAGCCAAGGCCGAGATGCACGGACTCGACATATCAATCACAGTGCCACGCGTCATCTCCGGCGACAACATACGCACGCTGGGCACCAATAAACTCCCCGTGCTGGTTCTACCCTGCGATTCACCCCTGGGACGCTTCTCCGTCGAGATCATGGTGGTCATGAAGCGCGCCGCCGAATCTCAACAGCAAGCCGCCGCGCCCGCTGCCACCTAGCCCCCTCACACATACTCTCTCCCTTCTCTGAGGGACCGGCTTGTATCCGGTCAGCCAGCTCCCACGGACCCGATCTCGCACTACAATCCACGCCCGTACAGTTCACGGGCCGGACAGTATTGGTTGGAAACCGGTCCTTGCATCCCCAGCGGCTACTGTTGGCAGTAGATGCCCGGAAAGGCAGCATAGAACGCGGCACACTTGACCAAGTGCGCAATGGGCACGCTGTCGTTGACGGTATGAGCGACGCTCTCCAACGCCGGGCCGAACCCCACGCAGGGAATGCCGAACATGCCGGCGATCGAGACGCCATTGGTGCTGAACGTCCAGCGACCGACCTTGGGTTTGCGTTTGAACAGGCCGCGATAGACTTCGACAGCGGCCGTGACCTGGGGAGCGTCCTCGGGCTCACACCAGGTCGGGAAGTAGCTGTCGGTCGGGTACACCAGGCCGGTATGCGTGGGCTTTTCGTAGCGCGCCACCTTGACGGTCGCCGAGACGCCGGCGCGTTTGACCGCCGCGCGCACCTCTCGCAGCGCCGAGGTCTTGGTGTCGCCCGCCGTCAGCCGCCTATCCAGGTGGATGTAGGCCTGGTCGGGGACGGCACACATGCTGGGCGTCTTGCAATCGACGTACGAGACCGTGACCGTGCCCTTGCCGAGGAAATCGTCACTGGGCAGCCGAGCGTTGAGCTTCTCGATCTCGGCGATGACGCGCGCGATCTTGTAGACAGCGTTGTCACCCTTGTGCGGCATCGAGCCGTGGCACGACCGGCCACGAGCCGTTATGCCGATCTCCATTCGCCCGCGCTGGCCGCGCAGGATCTTGCAGTTGGTCGAATCGGTAATGACAACGCACTCGGGCCGCACGCCGTCCTCGCGGATGATGTACTGCCAGTTGAGCCCGTCGCAATCTTCCTCGGAGACGGTGCAGGCCACCAGCAGCGAGCAGTCGGCGGGCAAGAGGCCGCGCTCACGAATAAGCCTGGCGGCGTAGACCATGGCGGGCACCGCACCCTTCTGATCGCCGGCGCCACGGCCATAGACGATGCCACGCTCGACCTTCCCGCGATACGGATCGTGCGACCACTTGTCGGGATCACCCAGGCCGACCGTGTCGATGTGGGCGTCGATGGCGATCAGGCGCGGCCCCCGGCCGATGCGGCCAAAGAGATTGCCAAACTTGTCGGTCCAGACGCGGTCAAAGGCCTTGACCAGGCGCATTTCCCGGGCGATGCGCTGCACGACACGCCGCTCGCAGCCGCTTTCGGACGGGATGGCGATGATGTCACGCAAGAACGCGACCATCGGCTTCTGACAACGCCCAGCCCCCGCGAGTACCGACCTGTAATCAACCATGTTGCATCCCTAGGTTTGAGTAGAACTGCCCCAAAAGGCGCGGACACATAGCCACGGACCAAGCTTCAACCCCGAAGGGGCAGGGGGCAACTCCATCGCCCCTGCGAGGCGAAATCCGACTGTGGGACCGGTTTGCAACCGGTCAGCCGGCCTTCCCAAACTTGCCTCATCCTGGGCACACAGTGCAACGTAGCCGCGCACTCACCCTCCGGCAACACTGGGAAAAACGCTCAGAACGTCGCCGTCGACCAGTTGACGCTCGCGGTCGGCCTCGTACACACCCGCCACAAGTGCCAGGGCGGCCGCGTGCGGCGGAATGCCGAGCTGCGCTATGAGCGCGGCGATCGTCGTCCCCGCCGGAACGTCCAGGCGCGCACTGCTGCGGCTGCTGCCTGGCGGCAGGTATTGTCTCAAGGTCGCGAACAGGCGCACTTCTATCTTCACGGTCGGGGCCACGCGCAACACGTCCGCCCTCTTACCGGCCGCGGCGTGCTCAGGATTCGTACTTGAAGGACAAAGTCACCCTGGCACGGTACGCCACGACCTTGCCGGCCTCGATCTTCAGGTCCAGCTTCCCGACTTCAGCCACGCGCAGGTTCTTGAGTTTCGCGCCGGCCGTTTCGACCGCGTTCTTGGCGGCATTCTCCCACGACTCGGTGCTGGTTCCGACCAGTTCGATAACCTTGTAGACGCTGTCGCTCATGACGATTCTCCTAGGTTGATCATCTTCGACACGATCCGCGTCCGGCACGCAAGCCGGACGCCGACACCTATCAGTCCGCCGCGGAAACTGGCCCGCTCGCTCACGCTCGGGGTTCTGATTGGCCCACTCGCTCACGCTCGGGGTTCTGATTGGCCGCGGCCGGCTCGGGGGGCAACCGCCAGATCTGCTACAACCCCAGAGCCTCCAGCTTCTCCGGCGTGGGAACACCCTCGACGTCCCAGCCGCGCAGCTCGTAGTACTCGGTCAACATCTCCTCCAGCGGCACCGTTCGGCCGGCCGACGGGCCGGCCTGCAAGGGCTCGTTCAACAGCCTCGGGGGCAGGGAATCATCCTTCCTGGTGAACCCGGCGCGCAGATTGAACTGCTTCTCCATGTTCCAGATGCGCTCGCCGGCCCGCACGATTTCGTCCAGGTCGTAGTCGAACCCGGTCGCGGTCTTGAGCAGTTCCGTCAGCTCCGGCCCGCCGATCGAGAAAGTCACGAACAAGCACACGCCGGCGGAATCAACGGTGGCGGTCAAGTCCTGGAAGGCGATGTTCATCGCGGCCTTGCCGACGGCTGTGTGCGGATCGAGCTTCTCCGGAATGCCCAGAATCTCCGCCGAGATCATGTAGCCGCGCACGTGGCAGGCCCCGCGGTTGGAAGTCGCATATTGCAGCCCCATGCCGTAGATGCCACGAGCATCGTAAGCCGGTGCTTCCAGCTTCTTGGTGCCCATGAACAACTCGGGCCGGCCATACTTCGCCGACACACGGGCGCCACCCTCGGCCAGCACATCGCCGAAGCCACGCCGCAGTCCGATGTCGGTCATCAACTCGACGAGCGCCGCGCCATCACCAAAACGCAACCCGCCACCCAGTTCCTCCGCACCGATGGCACCCTTCTCGACCAGCTCCATCGCACACGCCACGGTCGAGCCGGCGGTGATTGTGTCCATGCCCATTTCGTTGCAGATGTAGTTGGCCTTGGTGACCGCCGATAGATCATCCACACCGGTCGAGGCACCCAGCGACCACACGCTTTCGTACTCGGGCCCCTCGCCATGCCCGCTATAGGCCCCGCCCTTGATCTCGGTCACTCGGCCACAGGCCATCGGACAGGCAAAACAGGCCCGATTGCGAATCAGAATCTTCTCGGCGATCGTCTCGCCGCTGATGCTCTCGGCGGCCCCGAAACTCCCCTCCTGCCAGTTGTGAGTCGGCAGCGCGCCGTGCTCGTTGATGACGTTCACCAGTATGGCCGTGCCGTAAGCCGGCAACCCGGTCCCGGTGACGGCGCCGGCCTTGAGCTTGGCCATCGCGTCCAGACATGCCAAGCGAAAGGCGTCAGGCGCGGCCAGCGTCAAGCCGCCCGTGCCACGCACAGCCAGCGCCTTGAGCTTCTTAGAACCCATCACAGCACCAACGCCAGAGCGGCCGGCGGCGCGGTGCTTGTCGTTCATGATGCACGCGAAGCGAACGAGATTCTCCCCCGCCGGCCCGATGCTCATGAACTTGAAATCGGCGCCAAGCTGCTGGTGCAGCAGATCCTCGGTTTCATTAACCTTCTTCCCCCACAACTCGCCCGCCGGTCGCAACTCCACGCGACCATCGTCGATTACGAGCACGGTCGGCTCGGCGGCGGTTCCTTCGAGCACAACCATGTCGAAACCGGCGTACTTGAGCTCAGGCCCGAAGTTGCCGCCCACGTTCGAGCTGGCGATTGTCCCGGTCAGCGGACCACGAGTCACCACCATGGCCCGGCCACCGCAGGGCGCCATCGTGCCCGTCAACGGACCAGCGGCGAAAATCAACTTGTTACCCGGACTCAGTGGATCAACATTGGCATCCACCTCGTCGCAGAAGAGC
>CAZUCH010000074.1:0-6866 GCA_964619045.1 uncultured Planctomycetales bacterium
CCAGGATTGTCGGGCGGGACGCCCGACCCACCCTGATTAATTCCCAGTCTCGACCCCCGAGTTGGCCGATCCTGAGGCGGCCGGCGTGTAATTGTACTTATCCCCTTTTCTGTTTCCTACAGCCACCAATAGGCGCCCAGAGCCAGTGCGACGGCGGCCAGGACGATGGCGGCCAGTGCCTGTGTGGATGGTCGCCGGCCGTAGGAGCGCAGCCAACTGGCCACGCCTAGAACGCCGGCCACAACGGCGGGCACGATTAGCGGGCACAGCACGATCGAGATTATCCCGATTACCAGGGCAGCCGTGCCCAGCGCGTCCTCGCCGGCCGCGGCCGGCGCCGGCACACCCTCGATCGTGAACGGGGTGCCGCAGCACCCGCAGTTGTCGGCGGCGATGTCGCTCTGTGTCTTGCAGCGCGGACACTCGATGGCAATCTTGCCGCCCGGCAGGCGAATGATGCGAGGGGCCTGGTGGCCACTGGCGGCGTAGGCGTGCATGGGGGTCGGATCCTGATCGTCCCCATCCACCAATTTGGCGCCGCGGCCAGTATCGGGAATCAGGAAACGTGCCCCGCAGGTGGGGCAGTGGCCGGTCTGGTCGCTCATGTCGATCGCGGACTCGAGCATGGACTCGCAACGCGGGCAGGCGAAGTTGAAACGCCGGCCGGCGGCCACGCGCGGCAAGCCGGCTCGTACGGGACGGCCGCTGCTGGCCGGCGGCAGCACGGTCATCGTGGCCGAGCAATGCGGGCACCGTACTTCCTGCCCGATCCACTCGGACGCGGCGGCGATCTGTCGCCCACACCCCAGGCAGAGCACGTTGAACCGTGCTGGAGGATTCGAGTTGGCCGGCGACATGCGTTGGTCCGTGAATTCGCAAACGTGGCGGACACCACGCGCGCCCGCGGCCACCATTGTAACCGCAAGTTCCAAGCCCTTACGCCGCCTCAAGGGTGGGGCACCAGCAGATGTTGCCTCAAGACGCATCCAACCGGACCCGCGGACCCGCTCGCTTACGCTCGGGGCTCTGTTCGCGCGCGGTCCAATCCGCAACCGTCAGTCGTCAATCGTCGGGTCCGCTCGCTTACGCGCGGGGCTCTGCTTGGCCGCGCGCCGGCACGGGGGGGCGACCGACGCTGTAGTACTCGATGCCGTGGCGGGCCATTGTGCCCGGGTTGTACAGGTTACGGCCGTCGAATATCAGCGGCTGGTTCAGCTCGTCCTTGATGCGGTCGAAATCGGGGCTGCGAAACTCCATCCACTCGGTGGCGATTATCAGGGCCTCGGCCCCGGGAAGGGCTGTGTAGGGGTCGGAGTGATACTCGATTCGGTCGCCGAACAACTTGCGCGCGGCCTCCAGGGCGCGCGGGTCGTGGGCGGCCACGCGCGCGCCGGCGGCGAGTAGTGACTCGACGATCGTCAGTGCCGGCGCTTCTCGCAGGTCGTCGGTCTGAGGTTTGAACGCCAAGCCCCAGATGGCGACTCGCCGACCGGTCAAGTCGTCGCCGAGCCGCGACAGGACGCAGCGAACCATGGCCTCGCGTTGAGCCACGTTGCGCCGATGCACGGCTTCGAGCAGTGCGCAATCGGCGCCGCTGGTTCGCCCGAAGTTGGCCAGGGCCTGCACGTCTTTCGGAAAGCAGCTTCCGCCGTAGCCGAGTCCCGGGTAGAGGAAGTGCTGGCCGATGCGTTGGTCGGTGCCCATGCCCTGCCGGACTTCGTTGATGTCCACGCCCAGCCGCCCGCAGATCTCGGCGATTTCGTTGATGAAGCTGATGCGCGTCGCGAGGTAAGCGTTGGCGGCGTACTTGGTAAGCTCGGCCGCGACGCGGCTCATACGGAGAATCGGCCGGTTGTTGCGGACGAAGGGCTCGTGCAGCTCGGCAACGACGTCACCGGCGGCCGAGTCGTTGGCGCCCACGACCACGCGGTCAGGTCGCATGAAGTCGCTTAACGCCGCACCCTCTTTCAGGAACTCCGGGTTGCTGACCACCGGGCAGCGGTGCGTCGTGTTGGCCCCGATGAGTGTCTCCAGCCGCTCGCCGGTGCCCACCGGGACCGTACTCTTGGTGACTACGACCGCCGGCCCGGTCAATGCACCAGCCAACGAGAGCGCGGCGGCCTCGATCGCTGAGAGGTCGGCCGATCCGTCGTCGCGGGGCGGCGTTCCGACAGCGAGGAAGATGACCTTGGCGTCGGCGACACCCGCCGCGAGGTCCGAGCTGAATCGCAGTCGGCCGGCCTGCATGTTCTGGCCCACCAGCTCCTGCAACCCGGGCTCGAAGAATGGGCAGTGTCCGGCCCGCAAGGCCGCCACCTTGCTCACATCCTGGTCGACCGCGACGACGTGGTTGCCGCTCTCCGACAAACAGGCGGCGGTGACCAACCCGACATATCCGCTTCCGATTACGCAAATCCGCATACTGGCTCTCCCATGGGCAACGACAGCCGATGGCCTATAATAGCCCCTTTCGTACGCTGCGGGGTCGTGTCGAGTTCTATCTCGGCCGCCGAGCGTGCCGCGGAGTTCGTGACATGCGTATTCTCGTTGCCGGTTGCGCGGGTTTCATCGGCTTTCATCTCGTCCGCCGGCTGCTGGGCGAAGGCCACGAGGTCATCGGGCTGGACAACTTCGCCAGCGGAAGTCGTGACAACGTCGCCCAGTTGGATTGCGAAGCGGGTTTTCGCTTTCTCGAACACGATATCACCAATCCGGTGGCCGTGGAGGGGCCTGTCGAGCGAGTTTACGACCTGGCCTGTCCGGCATCGCCGGTGGATTTTGGGCCACTGAGCCTCGAAATACTAGCCGTTTGCTCGCGCGGCGTGGGGCAACTGCTCGATTTTGCCTGCTCGCGCGGCGCCCGCCTGCTGCACGCCAGCACGAGCGAAGTCTATGGCGACCCCCGCGAACATCCGCAACGCGAGACCTATTGGGGCCACGTAAACCCCATCGGGCCTCGTTCGTGCTACGACGAGGGCAAGCGATTCGCCGAAGCGCTGGCCACGGCGCACGCGGAACGGCACGAGACCACGATTCGCTTGGCGCGAATTTTCAACACCTACGGTCCCAACATGCGCCGCAGTGACGGGCGCATGTTGCCGACCTTCATACATCAAGCCTTCAGGAACGAGCCGCTGACGGTACACGGCGACGGCAGCCAGACCCGCAGCTTCTGCTACGTCAGCGATCTGGTGGATGGGCTGGTGAGGCTAATGGAGAGTGACGTCGCGCAGCCCGTCAACCTTGGCAATCCTACCGAGATCACGATCCTGGATGCCGCTCGCGAGGTGGTGCGTCTCGCCGGAAGCAGCAGCGAAATCGCACACGTGGCTCGCCCGACCGACGACCCGGCTCTGCGCCGCCCGGACATCACGCGGGCACAGACGTTATTGGGGTGGGAACCGGTCGTGGAGCGCGAGGACGGATTCGGTCGTACGATCGAGTGGTTTCGGTCACAGCGGGGGTGATGCGTCGAGAGGCATCCTACCTCGGGTCAGCGGGCGCCTAGGACGAACGTCCCGAGCGTGCGGATCAGGATCCCTACGTCCAGTTCGAGCGCGCGGTGCTTGAGGTAGTACAAGTCGAAGCACAGCTTGCGGTGCGCGTCGTGGATGCTGCTGCCGTAGTGATAGTGAATCTGCGCCCAGCCGGTCAGTCCGGGCTTGATCAGGTGGCGCAGGCGGTAGTGGGGCAGCAGTTGTTCGAGGCTGTGTACGAACTCGGGTCTTTCCGGCCGCGGACCGACCAGCGACATGTCGCCACGTAGAATGTTGAACAGTTGAGGCAGCTCGTCGATACGCGATCGGCGCAGGAATCGTCCGATCGGCGTCACGCGCGGGTCGTTCTTGCCGGCCCACTGGGCGCCGTCCTTCTCGGCATCGACACGCATCGTTCGGAACTTGTAGATGGTAAAGTACTTGCCGTGCCGCCCAACTCGAATTTGCTTGAAGAGCGCGGCGCCGGGGCTGCTCAGGCGAATGATCGCCACGACCAGAGGCAACAGCGGCAAGGTCAACAGGAGCCCCAGCCCGGACACGAGCACGTCCAGCACGCGGCTCACGCCGTCGTAGGTGCCGCGGCTGCGTACGTCCGCACGGAGGAACCAGTCGGCGGAAATGCTCTCGGCGGGTACCTCCCCCAGCAGCTTCTCGATAAACGTGGTCTGGTCGGTCACACGACACGAGCCCTCCAAACAGGCCGCAACCGACTGCCCGACCGCCGGGTTCGCGACCAGCTCCGAGCCCACGACGACTTCGTCGACCGCGTGGTCGTCCAAAATGGCCATGACATCATCCAGATTGCCGACGCACCGACACTGCTCGGCGAAGGCTAACTCCTCCTCCGTTCGGAACCTCGGGCCAGGATGGGCGCCGTAGGTCGCGGCGACCAGTCGCAACGGTCCCTCTGCGACGCGCACGCGCCCGATAACCTGGTAGTGGCGGCTGTGCATCCGCCCCAGGATCGCCACGAGCTTCTGGATGGACTTGCCATCGCCGACACACAGTAGGCGAACCGGAGCGCGGCTGATGGCCTCGTGTGCCAGTAGACGTAGTGGAACCGCGACTAGCATCATCGCGCCGGCGACCGACAGCCCGACCCAGCGTGTGGACTGGGCATAGAAGAGGAGCGTCAGGCAAGCGAAGGCTAGCACGACGCCGAGCGACAGCGTCAGAACCGAGCGAACCAGAATCCGGCTGCGGGAAAGAAGTGTTTTGTGTTCGTAGAGTCCGAAAACCAGTCCGGCTATCGAGACGGCCGCGCAGAAGGCGATCCCCACGAGCCAGTGGTTGGCACACCATGCATACCCGGTGGTGCCGAACACCAGGAGCGAGTAAGTGGCCGCGACGGCGAGCCCGATAATCAGCCAATCCACACACATCCACGTGGCGGGAGCCATCGAGACCGTGAACCGCCGCAGGGAGCCACGGGCAAACCGCGACACCTCCGCGTCGGCCACGTCACGATCAACGGACCGCTGCGAGTCGGTTGTGACCAGTAAGGCTGGCTGCATGAGTCCCATCGTCGGTGTTGGTCGGGCACGTCACGCGCCCTACATCAAAGTCCCGGTACGTATCGGCCCATGCACCGGGGTCCATGAATGCGCCGGAATACCCGGTAATAGGCGGGTAGATTTACACATGCCGGCCCCGGAGCGACCCGATAATGAGAACGATGAGTACGTACGCCCGGAGTGCAGCAATGCGATTTTTAGTGATTACTTCTGCCGTTTTGTTGATGAGCCTGACGCTCGGAACGGGCTGTGCGCCCGACCGGCCGAAGGGAGTTGTCTACGAGCCGCGAATCGAAATGCAGGACCTGGTGGTCGGCCTGCCGTTGCCCAACAACGAGTTCAAGTTGCTGGTGGACGAGCGCACGGAGGGACGCTTCGCATGCCCGGTGGCCGTGGCGAAGTTCGTCTCTCCACCGCCGGAGAGTGAGAGCGCCGAAGGCGAACTCGTGTTCCAGCTTATGCGTCACCGCGAGCAGGCTTACTGGGCCGAGCAGATGCGCGGTATGGACGCGATCCAGTACATGCTCTTCATATCGCCGCGCAGCACGGCACCGGAAGGTCAGGGGATCGAGGCGTTGTGCCGGACGGCCAGCGATCTGGGTGCTCCGTTGCTGATCGTGTATACGCCCAACGGCTATGGTCCCAACTCCGGCCAGGTGTTGGGCGCCATGTACAATACGAAGGAATGCAAGCCGCTGGCCACGCTGCACGCTTCGGACCGCATCCTCGACGAGGACGGCGCGGAGGTCTCCCCATTCGACGAGCGCGGCGACCATCGGGATACCGATGCGCGCTATCAAGCCCAGCGCGCCTTCGAGAAGCACGCCATGGCTTGCCTGCGTGAACTGACACACCGCGACACGCGCCCCTCGACGATCGAGCCCCACAACTGGCACCAGCCGTATATCGAACGCTGGTGGATTCGCGATTGGTAGCCGGCTCGTGACCACGGGCCGAGTGACAGGTGCGTGATGCGATCCACGGGCGACATGCCGCCGTCGGGGGACCGGGTCGGCGATCGACAGACGGTCGTGGCTGGTGTCGCCAAACCGCCCGTGCTGAGCCGGGGAACGTTGCACGCTCTATGCGTGGCGTGCCTGCTGATGATCGTGTTCGGCACGCTGGGGCCGTTGGGGACGGGTGGACAACCGTGGCTCGTATCGGTGGACGCATGGCGCTGGATCCCCCCGCGACAACCCAGCGACCTCAATGACCTGATTACCAACATCGCCGTGTATCTGCCGGTGGGAATCGCATTTCGCCTATTGGTCCGGCGACGGGGTCGCGCGGGCGCGCTAGACTTGCTAGTGGGAGTGCTGGCATCGGTCGGACTCAGCTACGCAACCGAGGTTCTCCAGCAGGCTATGCCGGCCCGATCGTCGAGCATGACCGATGTGTGCATGAACGGCATCGCCGCTCTGGCGGGGTGTCTGGTGGCCGTCCCAGCGCAACTCGCGCTGCGTCGAGTACACGCCTACGCCTTTCTCAGCGTACGCGTGCCCTGGCGGCTGTGGACGGTGATGGCGTGGCTGTCGGCCGCGGCCACCGTGGCATTGATGACCGTGCCGTGGAACCTGGCGACTCCGGCCGCGCAATGGGGCTTCGACAACGGGTTGGGCCCTCCAGACCTGCGGCGATTCACAATGTTCATGATTGTGGGGTTGTTCGCGACCGGCGCGTGGCTGCTCCGCGGGCGGCCGAGCCACGCGGCACTGACCATGCCCCTGCTACTGACGTCCCTGCTGGCAATCGTCTTGGAGAGTTCGCAGTCGGTGCTGGGGGCACACGTATGCAGCCTGTTGCACGCACTGGTAGCGCTGGGCGGTGCGGCGACGGGCTGCGGCGCGGCTGCCGT
>CAZUCH010000074.1:6966-9993 GCA_964619045.1 uncultured Planctomycetales bacterium
TGCACGCACTGGTAGCGCTGGGCGGTGCGGCGACGGGCTGCGGCGCGGCTGCCGTTTTGCTGGGGAATCACGAACCTGCGCCGGCCGCGCGTGTGTGGCACAGGCGTCCCGCCTGTGATTCCACCGGCAAGATGCCGGTGCCACAGTCTGATTCCACCGGCAAGATGCCGATGCCACATTCTCATCTCAGCGTTGTTAGTACTGCGCTCGGCGAACAGGTGGCCGAGTGGCGCTGCTCGCCGCACATTCGCCGATTGGCCTGCCTGGCACTATTGGGCACGGTGGTCTATGCGGCGGCGGCGAGCATCTGGAGCGCTCTGGCCCAGGGGAACTTCCGCTCCGCGCCGAAGATCGATTGGGTTCCGTTCCGGGCACACTTCGCCGCTTCCTTCCCCGTGATGATGGCGGACATTCTGGAACAGGTCGCGGTGTATGTCTTCCTCACGCTGTTATGCCTGTTTCTGACGCCCACTCGCGGACGAGCGACGGCGTTCCTGTTGCTGGCGGGGCTGCTGGCCCTGGTCGAAACATGCGAAGCGTTTCTGAGCAACCAGGGAGCCGACACCACGGCGCCGCTGATCGCGCTGCTGGCCTGGACCGTGACGACACGGGTGTGGAGATCCCTACGTCCACCCGCTTGCCCCACCAGCCTCCGTCCGGCCTGACGCGCACACGAGCGGCCACGCGACACATTATCACGCCCGGCCAGCAAGCCCTGTAACGCCGTTACCGATAAGAGGAGCAGGATATTACTGGTTACGGTGCGCGCCGGTTGTCAGCTCAGCCGGTCCGGCCGTCGTTTCGTCGTGAGCACTGCTAACGGCAATGAATATCGGACTTGATGCTCGCAGCCTGACAACGCCGCGCCCGCGAGGGACGGGGCGCAATCTGCTGGATGCCTACCGGCTGATCCCCGGTTTGCGCCCGCAGTGGCGGTTCACGCTGTTTCATCAGCGTCCGGTCGCGCAAGACGGGACCGACCACGGACGCCGACCTTGGGACCACCCCAACGTGGAACTGAGGCGGATCGACATGCCGGGCGACCGCCTCAACGCGTGGTTTCAAGTGCGGCTGCCGATCGCGGCGCGTCAGGCTCGGATCGACCTGCTGCACTGCCCGGCCAATGCCGCCCCGCGCTGGTGCCCGGTCCCCGTAGTAGTCACGATCCACGACCTGATACCGCTCAAGCTGCCGGGCGAACTCACGGCTCGGCAAACGCGCGACTTCGCACGGGGGGTGGCGCGCGGCGCGCGGCGTGCCGCGCACATCATCACGCCATCGCGGGCAACGCGTGACGACCTGCACGCTGACCTTGGCGTGCCGCTGGACAAGATGACGGTAATCCCATGGGCACCGGACAAACGCGTGCGGGACGAGGGACGTCAACCCTCGAGCCCGGCCGTCGAGGAAGAGCTGTGCCGCAGGTACGGGTTGATCGGCCGCCGGCTGCTGAGCTTCTCGGGGGCCACGCGGCGAAAGAACGCGCGCGGCATTCTGGACGGATTCGCGCGTGTGCCGCTGGAGACTCGCCGCGGGGTGCAAGTCGTACTGGTGGGTTGTGAGCCGAGCGAATGCCGCGCTGACCTCAGTGCGCAGGCCGAACGACTGGGGATCGCCAACCAATGCCGCATTCTGGGCTTCGTGCCGCATGAGGACTTGCCGGGTTTGCTGCGCGGCGCGGCGGGGCTGCTGATGCCCAGCATGTACGAAGGTTTTGGGCTGCCGATACTGGACGCGTTCGCCAGCGGCGTGGCCGTGCTGACGTCCGACGTGAGCAGCATGCCGGAGGTGGCGGGCGCCGCGGCGGTCTACTGCCGCCCGAATGACCCGCTCAGCATCGCGGAGGGCATAGCTAACATTCTGGACTGCGACACAGCCGCCGAGTTGGTACGAGAAGGTCACCGGCGCCTGGCGGACTTCACTTGGGAGCGGACGGCGGCGGCCATGTGCGGGGTGTACGAACGGTGTCTGGCAGGCGGGCGCGCGACGGCGCGCGCGGCGGCCGAAGTTGCCACGGGGGTGACGCGATGACCCCGTCACTCTGGAGCGATCAGGCCGGCCGCCGGCTCAAGCTGGATTGTCGTAATTACCGCGGCGACCGGCCGTGCGCCACGGGCATCGACGGGGTGTGTCCGTCGGAGTGCTCAGCATACGAACCGCTGGGGCACCGCATTCTGATTATCAAGCTCGGGGCACTGGGCGACGTGATACGCACGGCTGCCCTGCTCCCCGGGCTCAAGGAATCGTGGCCGTGTAGCCAGATCACGTGGGTCAGTCGAGCCAGCGGGGTGCGGATGCTGGCCAATCATCCGCTGATCGACCGGCTGCTGCCGTTTGATGCCGAGACGATCTGCCATCTCGAGTACGAGCGTTTCGATCTGTGTGTGAACCTCGACAAGGAGCCGGGACCAACGGCGCTGGCCATGCGCGTCGACGCACCTGACAAGCGCGGAATCGGTCTGAGCCCGCACGGCACGACGTTTCCGCTGAATCCCGAATGCCTGCACTACTTCCAGCTTGGTCTGAGCAACGACCTGAAGTTCAACCACAACGACCAGACCTATCAACAACTGATTTACGCGGCGCTGGGGCTCGAGTACCGCGGGCAGCGCTATCGGCTCTACCCCGGCACAGCCGAGCAAGCGCACGCTCAAGCAACGTGGCGCGGCCTGCGTGTCAGCGACAGCGAGGTCGTCATTGGGTTGAACACCGGCGCGGGGCGTGTGTTTGCCAACAAGAACTGGCCGCCCGAGAAGTTCGTGGCACTGGCACGGCGCCTGGGGCGTCGAACGGGGTGGCGTGTCGCACTGCTGGGCGGGCCCGATGAACGCGAGCTCAACGGGCGAATCGCCATGGAGTGCCCCGGCGTCGTGGACACGGGTTGCGGGCACTCCGAGTTGGAGTTCGCCGCCCTGGTGAGGCGCTGCGCCACCGTCGTCACCGGCGACACGATGGCCATGCACGTGGCGATCGCCGGCGACGTGCCGTGCGTCGTGCTGTTTGGGCCGACCTGCGCGCCGGAGATCG
>CAZUCH010000075.1:0-9951 GCA_964619045.1 uncultured Planctomycetales bacterium
GGCCGCTGCATTTTCAACGATGCCCTCGATCCGGCCATGCCGTTTTACAACCATCCCGTCGGCAAGGCCATCTCGCGTGTCATCGCCGATTGCCATGCCCAGTTGGGGCGCAGCCACACCATCAAGCTGCTCGACCTCATCAAGACTCTCGGCTTCCGCCACAGCACGCTCGCCGGCTTGTCATTCTCTTGCACCGACCTTCGTATCCCGAGCACCAAGCAGAGAATCCTCGACGCCGCCCAGAAGGTTGTCGATCGTGTCGAGAAGAACCACCAAGACGGCGTCATCACTCCAATGGAGCGTCACAACCAGCTCATCGATATCTGGGTCCATGCCCGTGAGCGCATCACTCAGGACATGATGAAGACCTTGAAGTCCGACTGGCGCGACGCCGAAGGCGGCGAGGTCAAGACCGGCGCCGCCAAGGCCACACCATACCTCAACCCGATCTACCTCATGACCGATTCCGGTGCTCGTGGCTCGGTCGACCAGATCCGCCAACTCGCCGGCATGCGAGCCCTGATGGCCAAACCGTCCGGCGAGATCATCGAGGCCCCCATCAAGGCCAACTTCCGCGAAGGCCTGACCGTGCTCGAGTACTTCAGTTCGACCCACGGCGCGCGTAAGGGCTTGGCCGACACCGCTCTGAAGACCGCGGACTCCGGCTACCTGACCCGCAAGTTGGCCGACGTCGCCCAAAACGTCATCATCAACGAGCGCGACTGCGGCACCATCGACGGAATAAGCAAGAGCACCATCTACCGCGGCGAGGAAGTCGACGTCCGGCTCTCCGAGCTCGTCGCCGGACGCGTGGCGCGCGATACCATTCGCGACCCCCGCAGCGACGATATCATCGTGCGCGAAGGCCAGCTTATCAGTACCACGGTTGCCCGCCGGCTCGAATCCAAGCCCGAGGACGGCGGCCTGGGCCTCGACAGCATCCGAGTCCGCAGCCCGCTCACCTGCGAAAGCCGCAGCGGTATCTGCGCCCGCTGCTACGGAGCTGATCTTTCCAGCGGGCAGCTCGTCGAGGAGGGTCTGGCCGTTGGCATCATCGGGGCTCAGTCCATCGGCGAGCCCGGCACGCAGCTCACCATGCGGACCTTCCACACTGGCGGTGTCGCCAGCCGCGCCATCGTCGAGAACGAGATTGTCGCCCTGCAACCCGGCACCGTTACCTACCACAACCTGAACGCCGTCCAGATGGAGGACGAGTCCGGAAACCAGATCAACCGCGTGCTCAAGCGAAACGGCGAGATCGCCATCAATGACGACAAGGGCCGCGAGCTCGAGCGCTACAAGGTGCCTTACGGAGCCGCTCTTATCGTCAATGACGGCCAGCACGTCGCTCCTCGCACTGTCATTGTGCAGTGGGATCCCCACTTCACGCCCATGTTGGCCGAGAAAGCCGGCTTCGTCCGCTTCCAGGACATAGTCGACGGCGAAACCGTCCGCCAGGAGAAGGAGGGTCGCGAAGGCAGCAAGTGGGTCGTCATCGAGCACAAGGGCGACAAGCACCCCCGCATCATCATCGAGGACAAGGAAGGCGAAATCCTCGACTTCCACCACCTGCCCGCCAAGGCCAGAGTCGAGGTCAAGGAAGGCGATCCCATCGCGCCCGGAGGCCTCCTCGCACGCCAGCCACGTGAAATCTCCGGTACCCAGGATATCACAGGTGGCCTGCCCCGTGTGACCGAGATCTTCGAGGCTCGCAAGCCCAAGGAGCCGTCCGTGATGGCCGAGATTTCCGGCACGGTTGCTCTCCAGGCCGATCGTCGACGCGGCAAGATGACCATCACTGTCACCGCCGAGGGCGGCCTCGAACGCGAGCACCACGTCCCCCAGGACAAGCAACTGCTGGTTCACGCCGGCGACGAGGTCGAGGCCGGGGCGCCGCTCATCGACGGCCCCCTCATCCCGCACGACATCCTACGCATCAACGGCGAGGAAGACCTCCAGCGCTACCTCCTGAAGGAAGTGCAGGCTGTCTATCGCCAGCAGAACGTTACAATCAACGACAAGCACATCGAGATCATCCTCTCGCAGATGCTTCGCAAGGTGAAGATCGAGAGCGAGGGCGATTCCTGCTTCCTGCCCAACGAGGTCATCGACAAGTTCCGCTTCCGCGACGAGAACATCCGTCTCGCCAAGAGCGTCAAGGTCATCGAGCCCGGCGACACCGACCTCGAGCTCAACGCCATACTCTCCAAGGACGACTTCGTCGCCAAGAATGACGCCATCGACGCCGAGGGCGGACTGCCGGCCAAGGGACGCAAACCCAAGCCCGCCAGTGCCACTACCCTCCTCCTCGGCATCACCAAGGCCAGCCTCCAAAGCGAGTCGTTCATCTCGGCGGCTTCCTTCCAGGAGACCACTAAGGTGCTCACCCAGGCCTCACTGGCTTCTCAGGAGGACCGCCTCATCGGTCTCAAGGAAAACGTCATCCTCGGACGCCTGATCCCCGCCGGTACCGGCTTCAGGGGATATCAGCAACTCCAGATCAAGTGTGGCGAGCTACCCGAGGAGCTCGCACCCCCGAAGCCGACCTTCATTGAGGGGCCGCTCGGCGTCTTCGGGCCAGTTTCTCCAATGATGCCCGAATCCACCCCCACTGCCGAGCAGGTTGCGCCTGCCGGCGAAGTCACCGGCGAAACAACCGCTCAGTCGCCACTGGGACTGTAAAGACAACTTGCGGACACAACCTTCGCCCGGCGCCAGCACAAGCGCCGGGCGTCGGTTTGCTTGCACAACGCCCGTAAGCCGAAGTGCGTCTCTTCCACAGGGGCTGACAAGTGTCGGTCTACCTCATCCTGCCACTGACCGTCCTCGCCACTGCCATTCTCTCCGGCATGATCGGCATGGGCGGCGGCCTTCACCGTCGGTGCCGTCAGACCGCTCCTGGCGCCGCTGTTTGCTAGGCGCGGCTTCACCGAGGATCGCCTGCTAAGCGACGACCGTCGGTGCGGGGGTAGCGCGGGATGATCGGCAGGAGGGGCGCGTAAGGTAGGGGGGGCGCTCAGTTTTCGTCCGGTCCCCGGCTGAGCTGCTCCCATCCGGCCCGCACCAGGTGCAGCCCATACACGCAGCATTCGAACTGGGCGCTAAGCTCGCGCAGCACTTCCGCCGGCGGGAGTTCCTTCACCGCGGTCAGCTCGCCGGCGATGTCGTACGAGCGCTTGCCCTGCAACAGGTACGTCGCAAAGCGATCCAGCCCACCCTGGCGCCGGGGGCGCAGGTTCTCGGGATACACCCCGCTCCAGAATAGCGTGAAGTCGCCGATGTGCTTGTGGATCAGCCGGCGGCGGCGCGTCTCGTCGCCATCCGCTCCCAAGACCGCCTCGGCTTCCATGCGTGCCAGTTCGCGGATTGCCCGATCATCGACGTCATGCAGCCGATAAATGCGATCCATGTGTATGAACTTACCCAGCATTTCCGCCAGATACCCGGTGAGCCGCGTATCGCAGATCCCGATATCCACCATGAAGACCTGCTCGACAAGCCCACCGAACAGCTTTCGCAATTCCTCACTGGTTCCTAAGGTCAGCGACATCATCACCTCCTGCCTCGGACGCCGCGCAGCGCGCAGCTTGTCTCCCAGTGTGGATCGGCTAGAACCGAGCGCGCGCTCACTCCAACGCGCGGCATTGTGTTGTCAGCGTGACCGCGGGCGGCGCGGCAAGGGCCCTTCGCCATCGATACGACCGAAAATCATCCGCCCAGCAGACGTTTGCAGCACGCTCGTAACGGTCAGCGTGACTTCCTCGTTTATCTTGTCGCGGGCGTTCTCAGCAACAACCATCGTGCCGTCCTCGAGGTACCCGACCCCCTGGCCGCTTTCCTCGCCCGGCTTGATGATTCGCACGGTCATGCCTTCGCCGGGCATGACCACCGGCTTCAGAGCATTGGCGAGATCATTGATGTTGATCACTTCCACGCCGCGAATCTGGGCGATCTTGTTGAGGTTGTAGTCGTTCGTGACCACACGTCCGTCCACCTTCTTGGCCAGCGCGACCAGCTTCTGGTCCACATCCGAGTTGGCCTCGATGTCGGGCAGGCTGGTGTCCGAAATCCGAATCTCCACCTTGTCGTTGGTCTGGAGCTTGTTCAGCATGTCCAGTCCGCGCCGCCCGCGGTTACGTTTGAGCTTGTCCGCGCTATCCGCGATCGCCTGCAGTTCTACCAGCACGAAACGCGGGATCACCAGAACCGAATCGATGATGCGCGTCTCGCAGATGTCGGCGATACGCCCATCGATGATCACCGAAGTGTCGAGAATCATGGGGTGCGCGCCCCGCGTTTGCCGCGTGAACTCGACATACGGGATGACGAACCGCACGTCGTCCTTGGTTTGCAGCACGAAGCTGATGGCCAGATAGCAGCACATGATCCCCAGCATGAGCTTGGTCGCGCTTAGCACCGTGCTGACTGTGGGATCATCCGAGGCATCCGCCAGAAACACGTTGGCCAGCAGGTCGACTATCAGCCCCAGGCCGAACGCAACCACCATCCCCACCACCAGCCCCAGGAACGCGCCGGACAGTGCCGCCAGCGACTTGCGTGTCAGGGACAGGTCCAGTGCAACCAGCACCGCCGCGAAAACAACCGCCGCCACCATCAGCCAATAGGGGGCATACTCTTGTCCCGGCGACGTCGCCCCACGCCCCACGGCCAGCGATGCCGCGGCCATCAGCAATACGAACAACCCACGAAGAATCCAGAGCACCATGAGAGACTACCTCGTATAATGTTGCCACGGTGATATCGTTGGAGACGCGCCTTCCGTTCCGCGCGCCACCGCGACGAGTATAACTTCGATCACAAGCTGCCATGCTGCAAACGCCGCCATTCTACGGTCCCTGGCACCGCGCTCAAGAGCGCCCGGATTCCCCACGACGACTGCCCGGACTCCTCGGGCCGGCCACCGGCGCCGGTGGGACGAGCTGATCACCGATGCCCCCCAACTCGATCAGCCCGCATGACCAGTCCGGCAGCCAACGGCGTCACGCCGCGCGCGCCGCGCTGCGCCACCTGAGCAGTGTTGACGCCCGCATGCGGCGGCTCATCGAGCGTATCGGTCCTTTTCGGCCCATCATCACACGCGACCCTTTCGCAGCAATCATCGGCTCCGTCATCCAGCAGCAGGTCTCCATGAGCTCGGCGGCAGCCGTCCAGAAACGCGTCCGCCAACTTTGTCCGCGTGGGCGGTTGACAGCCAAGACGCTCCTGGCAGCGCCCGTCCAAGACTTGCGGGCCGCCGGCCTGTCACGCCAGAAGGCCGCCTATGTCAAGAACGTCTCCGCGGCCTTCGCCAACCGTACGCTCACCGCCGCCGGATTGCGACGCATGTCGGACGACGACGTAGTGGCGGCCACCACCGCCATCAAGGGCATCGGGCCTTGGACAGCGGAAATGCTGCTGATCTTCTGTCTCGAACGTCCCGACATCTGGCCCGTCGGCGATCTGGGCCTGAGGAAGGCTGTCGGCGGGTTTCTAAACCTCAATGCGACCCCCGCGCCCGCCGAACTGCACGGTGTGGCCGAGGCCTGGCGTCCGTACCGCACCTACGCCACTTGGTACCTGTGGCGCAGTCTCGAAGGCCCACTCATGCCCGGCATCAAGCTCTGAGCGCCGCACGCCTACCAGGAAAGCCCGCCACGCATGGGCTTCTGACGCTTCTTCTTCTTGGAAGCCGCAAGGGCCGGGTTGGCCGGCGCATCAAGCGTCCCGGTCTCGGTCGCACCCTTGAGTGACAGTGAGATCCGGCGTTGGTCGCCATCGACCGAGAGCACCTTCACCTGGATGACCTCGCCGTCCCGTACGACGTCGTTGACGCTTCGGACTCGAGTCTCGGACAATTCTGATATGTGAATGAGACCCTCGATACCGTCTTCGAGCTGCACAAATGCTCCGAAGTCGGTAGTGCGCGTTACGGCCCCGCTGACGATCGCATCTGCCTGGTAGCGTTCGCCCACGCCGACCCACGGGTCTTCCCCCAGCGCCTTCAAGCTGAGGCTGATCTTGCGTTTCGCCCCGCTGACTGCCAGGATCGAGACTCGCACGTTGTCGCCTATCGAAAGCACGTCTTTCGGATGTCCGATGCGCGTTGTCCAGCTTATCTCGCTGATCGGAATCAACCCCTCGATGCCCGGCTCCAATTCGACGAACGCGCCAAAGTCCATCAACTTCGTGACCCGACCCTCGGCCGTATCGCTTACGGTGTACTTGCCCTCAACCAACGTCCACGGGTCGGGAGCCAGTTGCTTCAGCCCCAACGAAACGCGGTCCTTGACCAGGTCGACCTTCAGTATCTTGACCTGCAGTTTGTCGCCCACCTTGAGCATGTCCTTGGGGTGGTTGATTCGGCTATAGCTCATGTCGCTGACGTGCAACAGCCCGTCAATCCCGCCGATATCCACGAACGCGCCAAAGTCCACCAGCCGGCGTACCACGCCCTCACGCACCTGCCCCTCCTCGAGCTGAAAACGCAACTGGCGACGATCTTCCTCCCGCTCACGCTCCAACACTCGCCGCCGGCTCAGCACCAGCTTCTTGCCGCGCCGATCAATCTCAGTGACCTCGCACTCCAGCCAGTGCCCCATGAAGTGGGCGAAGTCCTCATGCCGAACCAGGTCCACCTGGCTCATCGGCAAGAACGCTTGCAGGCCATGCACCCGCAGTTCGAGCCCGCCGATGTTGCTCCCGCTCACGCGCCCCTTCACGACATCGCCAATCCGCAGCGTATCGAGATCGGCCGCCACCTTCGCCGCCCGCAGCGACAAACGCATCAGCCCCGAGTCGCGGTCGAACCCGTGCGGTATCAAGTTCACTACTTGTCCGACGGTCGGCGGTTCGTCCGGCTCGAACTCGTCCAGCGGGATGAGGCCTTCGCTCTTGCTCCCGATGTCGACAAACACGTCCGGGCCCTTGATGCTGATGATTCGACCGGGGACGCGACCCCCGCTCGTCGGGCTCCGGCTCCTTAGGCTGGGCGGCTGCCAGTTGCCGTTCGATGTCGGCAGCTGTCAGGTCGCCGACCTGTTCGGCCAGTTCACGGTTCAGTTCAGAGTCGTCCAGTTCGCGAGGGTCGATAGTCACAATAGCACCGCACCACAGGAGCCCCGATTTTCAGAAACCCCAATTCTATGCGATGGCACGCCAAACACAACCGGTTTCCTCACACACTCTCCGGCCGGCTGCCAAAGAGAAAGGCGAAACGGACCGGATCGATCCGCTTCGCCTTCACACACTTCACAATGGCCAGGGTTACGGGACGATGATCGAGTCCGTGCCGGCCACCGGGCCAAGCTCGTTGGCGGCCGTCACGCCGAACAACGTGTTCTCGAACAACGCGGGCTCGCTATAAACGTGCTGCGTGTAGATGTTGTCATAGTTGGCGCCCACGATCGGTTTCTGGGCCCACTCAGCATGACCATCGCCAAAAGCCACCTGCTGCCCCTCACCAGCGTGGTTGCGGCTGTTGAGCGGCTTCCAGGCCTCCGACTCGAGCCTCAGAATCTCTGTCGGGGTGGAAATATCGTAAGTGTCGTCGATCAACTCCACCACCGCGGAACCGGGGGCGTCGAGGTTCAGGTCCGGCGTCGTCTCCTTGTCGCTCATTGTGCCGGCGTCGAAGTACGGGCTCTTGTCCGCCATGATCGCCATACGCGGGTCACGATTCTCCGAGGGCACTCCCTTGGGGCCGTACGGAACCGTGTAGCCGTAGCTGAGTTGCGGGTAGCCCTTGAAGTCGAAACGGTCGTAGCCTCGCTGAGCGGCCACTTCCTCAGTCGCGCTGCGCTTGTTCCGCATGTTGTCTTCTTCGTCGCCTGAGCTGGGGCAAGTGAACTGCTTGGCCGTGCATGTGCCCTGAATAACCAGCAGGAACAAAGAGCGGCTTACGGGCACCGTTGTCTCTGTGGCCTCGGTAATCTGCTCCTCGATTGACGGGCGGCCCAGTACCGCGCTTCCCATATAGCCCTCCGGGTCTCCAACGTAGCTGACCCAGTTCCCGTTCTTACCTTGGGCTCCTGGCTGGAGCCCTTTCTTGTGTGGTGCTGCCGGGTAGAAGTCCCGGTTGTTGTTTGCATAGACCTTCATGCCAGTCAAGATGCCCTTCAGATTGGATGCGCACACGGCCCGCTTTGCGGTCTCGCGCGCCCGTGCCAAACTGGGCAAGAGGATGGAGATCAGCAACGCGATGATCGCCACCACAACCAACAACTCAATCAGTGTAAAACCTTGTTTCCGTTTCACCGAAAACCTCCTGCGAATTCCCATGTCGTTTAGTCCCGATCAGAGCGCCTGCCGGGCATGTCAGCTCGTGCCGGCTATCATAAGTAAAAGACCACTTCCTAACAACACGCGCCTCTATTGACCCAGCACGCCAAGGACTCCTCCGAGAGTCCACGGCAAAGTGCCGGCTGATCGCCGCGCTCAAGCCGCCGACCGAACGACGGTCGGCTGCCCCGCAACCGCATGGGACCGGTTGCGACGCGGGATTGCAAAGATCTTTGATAAACATCAGGGAACGGCGAGCAAGTTGGCGCACACCACAACCGGTGCCACCACGCAACGCCCGGGCAGACTACAAGCCCACGACGCGAAACGTGCTCGCTAGGCGGGAACGAACTTGGTGACGCAAAGGAACAAGGGCAGAAATGGGATGATTACGCGTGCGGTATAACAGTTATAAATGAGACCAAACGCATTCAACCCTGATCCGATCCCGTCATATTCACCGTCTTAAGGATACCACAGCCACATGTCGTGTCAAGCCGCAGGCCCGAAAACTCGGCTCCCAGATCGAGTGTGACTAGGCGCCCTGAGCCACTGGCACACGCTCTACCTGGTGAGCCGCCAGACGTCCTACGCCAAGCTCTGCCGCGGACACCATGTACGGTACATCAAAGGCCGCCAATGCCCCCAAGGATCGACGCTGCGCGAGCAGCAACTCGTAGGCGACGGCGTCAACCGCGAGCGGGTCGAATCCCATCAGGAGGCGGTTCGCCGTGACCACATTGTCCATCCCAGCTTCCGGCCCCCCTCGCGCGACCGTTCGCAGAGCATTCGCCACGTTGAGTTTCAGGCGGCCGTTAACTGCCTTATGGCCAACAATTTGCGCGACGTAGGGCGAACATTGGTTGGCGTGATAGCGGGCCGGATGTCGGATCAGCGCGTGCGAGAGGTTCTTCAATGCCCCGGACATGCCCGCAATGCGATGCGTCTTGATCAGTGGCACATTGATCACCGCTTCCGCCCACAGGAGGTACTCCGCGAGCTCCTCCTCGCCGTCGCCAACCGGTATCTTCTGTCCCCAACCAGTCGGCGGCGCCGCCACTCCCAACGCGTGTTGGACTTGCTTCTCAACTTCGACGAGAACGATATCGGACGTCTTGTAGCCCGCTTCCGTGAGCGATTCCACCAGCACTCGCGCCAAGGGCGAATTTGTTGCCAGTTTTTCTGCGCCCACATGATTGAACTTTATCAATAGGCGGCTTGATCGCCCCAGTATGGCCCGCCACGCCGCGGTCGGCGTCTTGGTTCCCGTGAGCGTGACGAGCCCCATTGTGACCATCTCGGCCAGTGCCGGCTCGTCCATGGCGTCGCGATCACCGATGGCCGCGCCGCGAACATCGACCACACGCGATCGTGGGAACGCCGGCCCCATCCACCAAGGTGTCCCGTCCGTCTGAGATGGGCGCGTCGTCGCAGAGCCGTTAGCGGGGCGCGTGGCTGGCTCGGATCTCGTCTGTGAGGCCGGTGCGTCCTGCGTGGCCGCTATCAGCCCGCTTGGCAGCACGCCCAGGGCCGCGGCCGCCGCTGCCGCCCGCAGCACGTCACGCCGCGAAGGGCAGCCTTCGTCCCGGCCACCATGTTTGACCTGCTTCCGTGCCATGTTTACCTTATCGCGACTCCGGCCCCCCCTTATTTCAGAGAACTGTCGCCATGTCA
>CAZUCH010000076.1:0-9909 GCA_964619045.1 uncultured Planctomycetales bacterium
ACGCTATAATCCACGCCCATGCAATTCACGGGCCGGACAGTATTGGTTGGAAACCGGTCCCACAGCCTTATTCTGTCGGCGGACTGACAGACTGACCGGTTGGAAACCGGTGCCACAGAAAGGCCGGTGCCACAGAAAGGCCGGTCCCACAAAGACGGCGGTGCCACAGTCTTGTTCTAGAGCCGCTGAGTTTGTCAACATTGATGCTACGGGAGATGTGGCGTGCCACTGGACATCTACGATGACGAACCCGACGGCGCGCTCCGTGGCGCCGAGGCGCGGCCGTATATCGGGATCCTGTTCGAGTGCTGCGGGGTGTACGCGCGAATCTACCGCCAGCCCGACCATATGGTCTACAAGGGACGCTGCCCGAAGTGCCTGGCCACCGTCCGCGCACGAGTGTCGCCTGACGGCTCCGCATGCCGCATCTTCCGGGCCAAGTAGAGGCGGCGGGAACTGCCAATCCAGCGGGTCATTCTCCGGCGGCGGCATCCAGAACCCGCGAGAGCACCTCCCGGCCCTCCAGACGCCAGCGCGGCACGTACTTGCCGTTCACGAAGATCGTCGGGATGCCGTGCAGTCCCGGTTGCGTGCCGTGGCGGAGTTTGGGCAGACGCTTGCCGGCCGCGATGTCCTCGAGGATCGCGGCTTGCACCGCCGGCTGCTCCATGCCATCCCGCAAGGCCGCCACATCCAGCCCCATCTCCGTCGCCGCCGCAGCCAGCGCCTCGTCCGCGCGGCGCTGCATGGTGGCGATCACGGCGTCCGAATCCAATCCCAGCGCGCCGACGCCTTTCTGGCGAGCATCTGCGGACATCGTGTAGAGGGCCGCGCGCAGCTTGTCCGCGTCCACGCCCAGTTCCTCGGCGGTCGCCTCCAGGAACGCTGCGTGGTTGTCCATCAACCAGCCGTGCATGCGCCAATACGCGTCGTCGCCGCCCAGATTGCCCGCCGCTTCGGCGCAGCGCGCCGCCCAACAGGCCAGCGTGTGCCTCTGAAACGGGAGATTCGGATTGCAGTCGCTGTTGAAAGGATAGTGGCGGAACACATAACGCGCGCCCGGCTGGCGAGCAACGAACGCCCGCGCTAGCCCGTCGGCTTCGGCCGTACCGGACTCCTGGTAGTCGCCCCAGATGACAATCTCAATATCGGCGTCGGCCGCGCCTAGCGGGCGGCGATGCGTATCAGGCGCCAACTCGCGAACCGGTTCCGCCTGCCAGTCTTCCACGTATTTGGCCACCGCTAACGGCGGTCGATCAGCCCCGGCGGTGCGCGGCGGCGGGTTGGTCGCGGCCACTTGGGCGATCGTCCGGCTCAGCGCGTCGGGAGCGTTCCAGCCCTTGAACTCCACGCCGTTGATGAAGATCATGGGCGTAAAGAACAGCCCCAGCGCGCTGGCTTCCTCGATATCAGCCTGCACGCGCTTGAGCGTTTCGTCACTTGTGACCACCTCTACGAAACCCGCCGGGTCGTAGCCGATCTCGCGAATGCCGGCCTCCAGGATCTCCGTCGTGCCGAACATACCGCGATTCTCGAAAAGCCACTCGTGCAGCTTGAAGAAGCCCTCGTCGCCCCACAGGATGCCGGCGGCCTCGGCGGCGCGGGCCGCCCAACATGCGTTCTCATGCAGGGTCTTGCCCACGCGCGGATTGCACTGCATGCAGAATGGGAAGTGCTTGATCGAGAGCGACATGTCGTCACGCTCGGCCATCAGCTTGGCGAGCTGCCCCTCCAGCCGGCGGCAGTCCTGGCACTGGTAGTCGGTAATCATGACCACGCGGATGGCGGCCAGTTCCGGGCCTAGGCGATAGCGGCCGGTGAACGCCGCCGGAGTCTCGTCAGTGCCGTCCGGCGGTTCATCCGGGGCTTCCGTGACTGCTGGAGCAGTTTCCGGCTGCGCAGGCGGCGTGGTGCGATGCGATGCTTCGATGATGGCCTGTGCTGATTCATCCCGCGTCTGCTCGACTTTCTGGGCAGCGCTGGAGTCCCAGATTGCCAGCGCCACTGTCGCGACAATGAACACGCCGGCGAACTTCACGAACGACGGCCCCAGCGGGCGTGGGCGCACGCGCCTGGTCAGTTCCATCGTGATCCAGAAGGCGAAATTGCCGATATGCGAGCAGATGCAGTAGGGGCAGTACATTCGCTCGACGACGATGATGACGCAGAAGAAGGCCGAGCCCGCCGCCCCGAGCCGCACCAACCAGCGGAAGGCGCTCGGCAGTCCGCCGCGCGTCGTAATCCAGACTACCACGGCAGCCAGGAAGTAGGCCGCGCCCAGATAGGCCACCGACCAGTCTAGGATCGGCAGCTTGCCCCAAACGCTGTTCATGGCCTCGTCACAGGGCCCGCCCTCGCCACAACCGGGTAGCTCAATGCCCCGGATGTGCCCGTAGGCCAACGTCAGAGAGGCCAGGGCACCAATGGCGGCGGCGAGCGTCCCGACGATCAGGGGCACGATCCTCGCCACGGGATCCACCGCGGGCCTCGGCGCCACGCTTGGATTCCGTGGCTTTGACTTACGAGCAACTTGGCGGGCCATAACGTCCTCGTCTTAGTTCTAAACCATCCGCTCACGCAACCTGATTCGAGAGAGTTTATGCCAAAGGCCGGCAAGCTCCAAACACGGGCTCGATCGGCACGCCCTGTCGCGGCCACTTTGCGACAGAGGATGCCGGCCGATCGCCGCCGGGTGACAGAAAGGCAAGTTTTTCGCCCGCCCCTGATTCAACGCGATCGGCGGCGCGGCTATACTTGACGAGAGCATTGGTGCAGTGTGTCTGCCCGGACATCCTCGGGTCGCGGGAAGGCCGCTGACCCGCTCGGGATGCAAGTCGGGAAGGCGGACAACATGCTCGGCTGAGACGCTACAGTCGTGCGAAAAGCCACCGTGATGCCGCACGGGGCTCGTCTCGGGGGCCGAACTGGCGGAAACGCCAGGGAGGCATGGAACATGCCTGAAGCGAGCAGGCCGACGAAACGACCCCAGGGCGCAACGTGCAACACGTTCGTCCTGGCGCCGGTGCGGGCGCTGTACGCCGGGCGTAGGCGTGTTGGCCACGCCCGAACTCAGAAAACCACGCTTGCCGTCGGCCCTCGCCATGTTCTTTCCTCGCCGAGCACGGCAAGGCCGCAGGCTGCGACCATCACGCCAGGCCGTTGCATACAGGGTCGGGAGGCGTTCTCCAACAAGATACCGTTGCCGCGGATTCCGGCAGCCTCCTCCGCCATTTGCTTAATTTGTGCTACAAAGGGCTTGGCGTAAGGCGCCGCTTGCTGATCCAACGAGGACAACAATGAGGAACTCATACGAACTGGAATTGCGGAAATTCGTGGCTCCCGAGTTCGTCTTCGGCGCCGGAGCGCAGGCACTGGCAGGACAATATGCCGCCAACTTCGGCGCCCGGAAGGTTCTTGTTGTGACCGATCCGGGGGTCCAGGCGGCGGGCTGGACGGCGCGCGCGGAGGCCAGCCTCGAAAAAGCGGGCAGGCCTTACGCGGTATTCGACGGTGTAACGAGCAACCCCCGCGAGGATGAGGTGATGGCCGGCGCGGAGTTCTACGAGGCGGAAGGCTGCGACGTCATCGTGGCGGTCGGCGGCGGAAGCCCGATGGACTGCGCGAAGGGCATTGCCGTTGTGAGCACGAATCACCGACACATCCTCGAGTTCGAGGGTGTGGATCAGATAGCGGTCCCGCTTCCGCCGCTGATCTGCATCCCCACGACCGGCGGCACGTCCGCCGACGTCTCCCAATTCGCCATCGTAACGGACCAAAAAGAGAAGGTTAAGAAATCCATTATCAGCAAAGCGGTCGTTCCGGATGTGTCGCTCGTGGATCCGACGACCCTCACGACGATGGACCAGCATCTGACAGCATGCACCGGTATAGACGCACTGGTGCATGCCATGGAGGCTTTTGTGTCGACAGCCGGCTCGCCCATTACGGATGTTCATGCGTTGCACGCCGTTCGCCTGATTTCGGCGAACCTGCTGTCGTCGATCAAGGAGCCGTTGAACATGGAGTACCGCTCGAATGTCATGCTCGGAAGTCTCGAAGCGGGGTTGGCGTTCTCCAATGCCAGCCTAGGCGCGGTACACGCGATGGCCCACAGCCTGGGCGGCCTGCTCGATCTGCCCCACGGGGAGTGCAACGCGCTTCTTCTCGACCATGTCATGGCGTTCAACTTCCGCGACGCGCTGGACCGGTACAATCGGATCGGCGAGGCCATGGGGCTGGATATCGGCAGGATGACGGCCCGGGAGGCGAAGGCCGCGGTTCTGGCCGCCGTGCGGCGATTGCGCGAGGAGGCCGGCGTGGTTGAGGGTCTCGCGCAGCGGGGTGTGCATCGAACGGATGTACGCGAACTCTCGCAGCACGCAGTCAATGATCCGTGCATCGTCACCAACCCGCGAAAGCCGTCACAGCGCGACGTGGAGGTGATCTATGAAGAGGCCCTCTGAAGATCCAGCAGCACGCGACCCCTTGTATGAGAAGATCATTGGGCTCGGTGAGAAGTCTCTCCGCAAGAGTTACTACCCCGAACTCACGGCCCGAATTGATGAACTGCGGCAAACGAACGAGGCCCTGCAACATGAAATCGCGGAACGCCGGCGGGCAGAGGAGGGACTGCGGGTCAGCGAGGGGAAACTGAGCGCAATGCTGGCCTCCCTGACCGACCACATGAGCATGATGGACAGTGACCTGAATATCCTCTGGGCCAACGACACCGCCAAGCGGCTGTTCGGGGAGGATCTTATCGGCAGGAAATGCTATCAGGTCTATCATGGCAGAGAAACGCCATGTGAGCCTTATCCGTGCCTTGGGCTGAGGGCCTTTGGGGACGAGGGGGCGCACCTATACGAGACGGAAGTGATCGACAAGGACGGACAGACGCGCTGTTTCCACTGCACGGCGAATGTTGCCCTGCGAGACGAAAAAGGAAATCCGACGGCCGTGATTGAGATTAGCCGCGACATCACCGAGCACAAACGCGCTGAGGAGGCGCTGCGGAACGAGAAGCTGCTCTCCGGCCACTACATCAACAGCTTGCCGGGTATGTTCTATGTGTTCGATGAACAGCGGTTCGTCAGATGGAACAAGGAATGTGAAGAGGTCACGGGCTACAGCGCCGAGGAGCTGGGCGTCATGTGCGGCCCGGACTTATTCGAAGGCGAAGACCGGAGGCTCATCGAAGAGCGCATGCGGAAGGTCTATCGCGAGGGCGCCGCTGAGGCCGAGGCGGAACTGGTGACGAAAGACGGCCGACGGATCCCCTACTACTTCACCGGATCGCGCCGGGAATTCGACGGCAAACCACATCTCGTTGGCCTGGGGATAGACAATACCGAGCGCAAGCGGGCGGCGGAGGAACTGAGAGAGGGTGAGGAGAAGTACAGGACTTTATTCGAAGTCGCCGGTGACGCTATTTTCATTATGGACGTTTCCCAGGAGCACGGAGCCCGCTTTATGGAGTGCAACGAACGCACCCTGAAGCTCTTTGGATGCGACCATCGTGACCAGATCATTGGGAAGGGCCCCGCGGATTTCTCACCTTCGATACAACCGGATGGTCAGCCGTCTGGCGAAAAAGTCATGAAACTGGCTGGCGCTATTACTGAAGGGCATCCACAGTGTTTGGAATGGGCACATCAGCGCTTGGACGGCACACCTTTTGAAGTGGAAGTTCTGCTCAATCGAATCGAGCTCAAGGGTAGGCCACTTCTGCAGGCTGTGGTGCGCGACATCACCGAGCGTAAGCGCGCGGAGGACAAGCTACGAAGGAACGAGGAACACCTCCGCACGATGTTCGGCGCCGGTAAGGACGCGATGGTCGTTATCGACAGCAACGGATTGGTGGAGCTGTTCAATCCCGCGGCGGAAGCCATGTTTGGCCGACGGCGCGAGGAGATGCTGGGGCGCCCGCTCGATTGTCTGATGCCGCGACGGTATCTGGCTCAACACGCGCGCGATGTCGCCGATTTCTTCGCCACGGGCAAGCCCGACGGCGTAATCGGCCGGACCGTAGAAGTCCCCGGCGAGCGTCGAGACGGCGTGGAATTCCCAATGGAGATATCCCTTTCCAAGGGTGGAGAGGGAGCGGACGCATTCGTCCTCGGAGTCATGCGCGACATCACCGAGCGCAAGCGGGCCGAGGAGGAGAGGCTGGCCCTCGAGCGCCAAGTGCAGCAGGCACAGAAGATGGAGAGCCTCGGCGTTCTGGCGGGCGGCATCGCGCACGATTTCAACAACCTGCTCGTGGGGGTGCTGGGTTACAGTGATCTCGCGCTGGACACGCTCGAGGCCGGTGCTCCGGCGCGCAACCATATCTCGGGTGTTATCAAGGCTGCCATGCGGGCCGCTGACCTGGCCAAGCAGATGCTGGCGTACTCCGGCAAGGGCCGATTCGTTGTCGAAGCGCTCAATCTGAACGAGCTGGTCACCGAGATGACCAGCCTGGTGGAAGTGGCCATCTCCAAGAAGGTCGTGCTCAAGTACGAGTTCGCCGAGGGGCTGCCAGCGATCGAGGCCGACGGGACGCAGATTCGGCAAGTTGTCCTGAACCTGATCACGAACGCTGCCGAGGCCATTGGGGACGCGAGCGGCGCGGTTTCGATCATAACCGGCGCCGCCGATTGCGACCGGGAGCACCTGAAGGGGGCGTATCCGGATGAGAATGTGCCGCCCGGCTTCTACGTCTTCATCGAGGTGTCCGACTCGGGCTGCGGCATGGACGAGCAGACGATCGCCCGGATTTTCGAGCCCTTTTTCACGACCAAGTTCACCGGCCGCGGCCTGGGGTTGGCCGCGGTGCTGGGCATCATTCGAGGACACAATGGGGCGCTCAAGATCTACAGCGAGCCTGGCAAGGGGACGGCATTCAAAGCCCTGTTTCCGGCGCTGGCGGGCCCGGCCGCGGCAGAAGACGAGGAGTCTGATACGGAGCAGGATCGGAACGCAGGCGGGACGATTCTCCTTGTTGACGATGACGAAACCGTGCTGGCAGTCGGCAAACAGTTCCTTGAGCGGGCGGGCTATAAGGTTCTGACCGCGCACGACGGGCGCGCGGCCCTGGAGATGTTTCAGCGCCATCAGGATGGAATAGCCGCCGTCATTCTCGATCTGACCATGCCGAATATGGACGGCGACGAGTGTTTCCACGAACTGCGTCGCCTTTGCACGAACGTCCGCGTGATCCTGTCCAGCGGCTACAATGAGCAGGAGCTGAGGCAACGCTTCGCGGGTCGCGGCTTCGCCGGGTTCATCCAGAAGCCCTACCGACAGTCGGAGCTGATCGCCAAGCTGAGGGACGCTCTCGCATAGCAGCAACCTGGGGGCACGCGACGCGGACGACGCTGACCGCCGCGGGGTTGCGTCGGAGCCCAATCTGGGCAACATACAGCGTTGTGAGCCGGCGAAAACGACGTGCTGATTCGATCGTCTTCCTGATGGGCCTGTTGGCGGCCCTCGCGGTGACCGGTCTGTACTTGGCCGGTGGGCTTGACTGGATCGAGCTGAAGACGCTTGATTTGCGGTTTCTGTACGCCGGCGCGATGCCCGAGGACGAGCGCATCGTATGCGTGGACATCGACGACAGCTCGATCACGACTGTCGGCCGTTGGCCGTGGCACCGCGACGTGCAAGCCGGCCTGATCTCGATCCTGGCGGAGCTGGAGCCGGCGGCGCTGCTGATGGACATCACGCTGGGGGAGGCGGAGACGGTGCGCACGATCACGCCCCGGCACGCCGACATCACCACCGACCCACTCCAACTGGGGACGGACGGGGCTGTCATTGCCTTCCCGGACTACGAAATCAAGACGGCAATCGCGGCCGCCGGAGTGGTCTATCTGGCGTTCGACTACTCGCCCGCCGCCGCTCCCGAGTCGACGGGGCTCGCGGATGCGGTGCGCGCCTGGCTGGATGCGAAACCGTCACGCTGGAATGAGCCGGCGCATGTGCTGTTCGAACGCTTCCGTGCCGCCCATGAGGAAGACGCGGACATTGACGTCGACCGGGAATGTGAGGAAATCGTCCACGCCTTACGCTATGTGCTCGGGTATGAGCCCACAACTCGGCCGGAACTGCTGCCCCTTGAATCGGTGGTTTCGGTCGCGCGGCCAGTGGGTGCGGTATCGCCGGTGTACTTCCCGCACGCTCGGGCAGCCAAGCGCTGCGGCTTCGTCGTGTTCGAGCCGGATGTTGATGGCGTCATGCGCCGGATGCGGCTGCTGGCGCGGCATGATGGTCGCGTCTTGCCGCAACTGGCCTTCGCGGTCGCGTTCGATGCCCTGGGACTAACGGCGGCCGATGTTGATGCCGAGCCGGGACGCCTGGTGTTACGCGTGCCGGGGCGGAATGAACCGTTGGTGATCCAGCTCGACGACGACGGCCGCACGCTCGTGCCGTGGGTGTCTCAACCAGATTGGACGCGGCAGTTTGGCGACCACGTGCCAATCGACGCGGTCTGGCAGATATACGATCGACGGCTGAAGATCGATCAGAACCGCGAGTCCGTCCTGGTGTTGCTGGGCGGGTTGTTGGACGCTGGATTGCTGAGCGGCCAGCGGCAGTACCTCGACGACTCGCGCCAGGTCGTGCGGCTGGAGTCCGATCTGCGAATGGCGCGTTATCGCGACGATGCCGAGGCGGTGGGCGAGATTGAAGGTTGGCTACGTGAGTACGGCGAGGTGCTGCCGGAGGGGGCGGCCGGATTGCGGGCCGCCGTCGCCGCGTTGAACGCTCGGCTTGCGGGAGGGGCGAGCGATATCCAGGTCGCCGGGGAGGATCGCCGCGCGCTACGTGATATCGAGCGCGCTCTGGTTGTCAACGACGACTATCGCGCGGAGATCGAGGCGACTCTGGGCAGGCTGCGGTCGCGGGTGGCGGGCAAGCTGTGCCTGATCGGCTACACGGCGACGTCCTTGGCGGACATGACACCGATCGCGACCAGCAAGCGTGCTCCGGGTGTGGTGGCGCATGCCAACCTGCTCAATGGGCTGTTGACGGGTCGCATGGCCTATTGGGCGCCGCAGTGGCTCAACGGGCTGATCGCGGGCCTGGCGGGGCTGGTGGCGGCCTTGGTAAGCACGCGGCGTGGGCCGTGGGCGGCGGGCATGCTGCTCTTGGCGGTCGCGCTGGCGTTTGTGGCGGTGGCCGGAGTGTGGGTGTTCGAGCACTGGACGTACTGGATCGCGCTGACGCCGACGGTCGCCGCACTGGCCGTGGCCTACTTCACGGTGCTGTTGTACCGCTATGTTTTCCTCGAACGCGAGTCGCGGCAGATCGCCACGGCGTTGAGCCAGTATACCTCGGCCACGCTGGCCAAGCAGATGGCCGAGAACGCCGAGCTGTGCAAGCGGGCCGAGATGCGCGAAGTTACCGCGCTGTTCACCGACTTGGCGAACTTCACGGCCATCTCAGAGCGCATCGGGGCACAACGCACGCAGCGCGTGCTGAACATCTCGCTGGGCTGCTTCAGCGACGTCATGCTGCACTACGAGGGGATGATCAACAAGTTCATCGGCGACGGGATCTTCGCCTTCTGGAACCCGGTGATCTACCCGCAGCCCGACCACGCGCGGCGCGCGTGTGAGACGGCTCTCGACCTGCAAGTCGCGTTGCGTGACATGGTCCGCGAGCAGCAGGCCGCCGGCGGAGATGAAGCCTTCGCCGCCCTGGTGATGCGCGTTGGTGTGGCGACTGGGAACGCCATCGTCGGGCCGTGCGGGTCGGAGCAGAAATATGACTACACGTGTATCGGCGATTCGGTGAACGTCGCGGCTCGACTGGAGTCGGCCAACAAGTTCTACGGCACGCTAATCCTGGTCAGCGGCGTGACGCTCGAGCAAGCCGGCGCCGGGTTCGTGACTCGTACGCTGGGCAGCGTGCAGGTCAAGGGCAAGACGC
>CAZUCH010000077.1:0-9829 GCA_964619045.1 uncultured Planctomycetales bacterium
GACCTGCGGGAGCCGAAGTACCGGTCTCTCGTGGAACAAGCTATCGGATGGACCGAATCCGAGTGCTACAATCTGCGTCATGCTGCGATGTTCGCGCTCTGCTTCTTTCGCCCCGTGCCAGGTTGTGAGTACCTGCTCGAGTCCTTGTGGAGAAGAGAATCAGGGGGGGATCTGCACTGGATTGCGAGTGCCATCGAATGCACGGTGGATGAGCCGGGGAAGATAACGGTGTCGCTCGTCTCGGCTGTTGCAGATACGCTTTTCCAGAACCTGGGGCTGGCGCGCGCTCCTCATGGAGACGACCCTGACAGCGTTGACGAGGCGGATGACGCCCAGCATTGCGTCGAGGACTCGATTCGCGCCTTCCGACACTTCGCGTCAATCCTCCTCCAACGAGCGGAGTCTGCTGAGACGGACGTCGGTGTGCTGTCGGATTGGGAGACAGTCGCCTGGGTTCTGCACCGCGTGCGCCACGCCTAGAGTGACGACACCCTGTCACGTTGTCTACAGCGGCACTGTCCGTATTCGGGCCGCTGCGAGTTGGTCCAACGCTCTCTCGTCTACGCTCACACCCAGCCCGGCTCTTCGGCGTTTTCGTATCCGCCCGCCGTACCCGAAACGTATCGGCCGACGCGTGATGTCCTGACGCAGTAGGAATCCGCCGAAGGCACCCTCGACGAACCGCACTTCCGGGCACGTATCGAGAAAAGCGATCCCCGCCGCGCTTAGGATGCTGGTCTCGCCCACCAGGCAGCCGAGCTGTACGTCCAGGCCCGCCGCCAGTGCCAGTCGGGCGATTCGCAGTGCCGGCAGCAGCCCGCCGTTCTTGGCAATCCGGATGTTGAACACCCGCACGCCGCCGCCGGCGATCAGCCGCTCGGCGTCCTCGACGGTCAGCAGCGATTCGTCGGCGATCAAGTCCAGCCCGGTTTGCTGGGCCAAGTACGGCAGATCAGCGTCGTTCGAATCGGGCAGCGGTTGTTCCAACGCCGACACCTGGTGACGTTCGAGCACTGACACGGCCTCATTGGCTTCCGCCAGCGACCAGCCCGCGTTAGCGTCCACCCGCAACGTCACCTGCCTCCGCCCCAGCGGCTTGCGCAACACCTCGTAGGCCCATTTCAGCCGCTGCTCCCAGCCCTCGACCGCAACCTTGAGCTTGAAGTCTCGCAGCCCATACCAGCGTTGCAGGCGCAACATGCGCTTCAGGCATTTCTCGGTCCGCCCGACAACTTGCCCGGAGTAGCGCGCCGCCGCCCGACACCCTGGCGCCCCGAAGCCCGGCAGATCCAGCCAGCCGGCGACATCCGCCGGTTGCCTGTGAAACACGCGGCAGGCCAGGTCCAACAGTGCCAGCTCAACAGCCGTCCGCGCCGCCGTGACTATGCGTCCGTCGACCTGCAACGGCAGCGACTCGGCCATCTCGAGCGCTTCATAGAAGTTCTCTGGGGCCATCCCCGCCAAGCGCGGCGCGAAGATCGTCGCGATATCCTCCACCACGGATTTGCGGGTCTCGCCGGTCACATAGCCACGCGCCAGTGTCTCGCCATAGCCGACGTGGTGTGCATACGGAGCCCCCGCCGTCAGTTCGACAATCACTGGGTCGGCGGTATCTCGGGTGGCGACGGCATGCTCGAAACGCACGCGCAACGGGATCGCGAGTTGGTGGATCCGCAGCTTGCGTATGTTCAGCTCGACGTTCATCGTGGCGGCGGCACGACCGCCCGGTCGGCCGGCATGGGCCACAAGTCGGTGGACTCGATGGCCGCCCGGCCTTCGGGGCTCTGTAGGTAATCAACAACGTGTTGCGCCGTCGAACTGCCGGGCTCGGTGAAGTACACGTAGATCACCTTGGCGAGGCCGTAGCGATCGGACTCGATCTCCTCCAGTGATGGCAGGGCCGCCGGGCCAGTACGCTGCATCCGCAAGCCCAAGTAGCGGACTCCATCGTCATAGCCGATGCCGGCGAAGCCCAACGCCAGCGGGTCGGCCGCCACGTGGGCGATGATCTCGGCATCCGTATCGAGCACCTTCCAGGTTGGATTGGCGAACCAGATTTGCGCGATGGGGCTCAAAGTCATGCCCGCCCGCGTACTCTTCGGCGGCCCATACAGCCGAATCGGCCCGGCCCAATCGGGAATCTCGTCGCCGGCCAACTCCTTCCAGTCCGTGATCCGCTGCTGGAAGATCATCCGCAGGTGCCGCGAGAATACCGCGTCCAGCGGATTGTCCGGATGCACGTACAACGCGTAGCCGTAGAACGCGATGCGATAGGCCTTCAGCTCGCGATCGCCGAACTGCTCCAACTCGCGTGAGGTGATGACGCGATCGGTACAGGCGACGTCACAGCGGCCCTCGGCCAGGTTCGTGAACCCGTGCTGCGACAAATACACCGGCGAGACCTGCGTTGCGTTGAAGCTGTAAGTATTGGCATCCCGCAGCCACGATTGCACGAGTTCGACCGAGATCTGTGCACCGCTCAGCGTCACCGATCCGCCCGGCCGGCGTTCGTACGTGGCGCAGCCGGCCAAACCGGGTGCCAGCAGGAAAGTCAGCGCGACAAGTCGCAGTACCGCGCGGGCCGGAGCCCGCGGCTCCTCTTGAAACTTGGTTTTGGGAGAGGTATTGTCGTCCCCCACGTGGGTTTGTGGAAAGGACTCGGTGCAATGGCGACCGCTGCGACTGTTGATAGGCTTGGTGATCATGTCGGACAAACGGTAACACTCCGTGGCTGGCTGTACAACAGCCGATCCAGCGGCAAGTTGCTGTTTCTGATTCTGCGCGACGGCACCGGAACGTGCCAGTGCGTGCTAGAGAAGACCGACCAGACCGCCGACCAGTTCGCCGAGGCCAAGCGCCTCGGCCAGGAATCGACGCTCGAAATCGACGGCGAGGTGCGCGTCGAGGAGCGGAGCGTCGGCGGCCATGAGCTCAGCGTCGCCGCCGTCCGCATTGTCCAGAACGTCACCGGCTACCCCATAACGCCCAAGGGCCACGGCGTCGAGTTCCTCATGAAGCATCGCCACCTGTGGTTCCGCTCGCAACGGCAATGGGCCATCATGCGTGTTCGCCACACGATCATCAACGCGATTCGCACGTACTTCAACGAGCGCGACTTCATCCTCGTGGACACACCCATTTTCGCACCCGCCGCCGGCGAGGAAACGCAGACGCTCTTCGAGGTCGATTACTTCGGCGACCCGGTCTACCTGGCCCAGACGGGGCAGCTCTACGTCGAGGCGGCCTGCATGGCGCACCGCAAGGTCTACTGCTTCGGGCCCACCTTCCGGGCCGAGAAGAGCAAGACCCGCCGACACTTGACCGAGTTCTGGATGGTCGAGCCCGAGATCGCTTATGCCGATCTAGACGACGTGATGAATCTGGCCGAGGATTTCATCTGTGAAATCGTGCAAACCGTCCTGCGCGAGCGGCGGCCCGAGCTTGAGATACTGGGGCGCGACATCTCCAGGCTGGAAGCGGTCCAGAAACCTTTCCCGCGCATTACCTATGAACAGGCCGTCACGACGCTGCGCAGCACGGAGGTTCGGCAGATGTTGGACGCCGACCTGACCGCCGCCACGGCGCGCGTCGATGAGCTGAAGAAGCTGATCGATGAGAAGGAGGCCGAGCGCACCGGCAAGGGCGTCAAGCAGTGGAAGGTCGAGAAGCTTGCACGCGAGATCATAGAGCATCGCGAGGAACTGGCCGAACAGGAGACGGCCGTCCGCAACATCCCACACCACCGCGATCTGGCGGCCAACTTCGAGTGGGGCACCGACCTGGGCGGCTCCGATGAGACGATCATTGCGCGGATGTACGACCGGCCCGTGTGCGTTACGCACTACCCGAGTGCGATCAAGGCCTTCTACATGAAACGCAACGCCGACGACCCGCGCGTGGCCAACGCCCTGGACATCCTAGCCCCCGAAGGCTACGGCGAGATCGTCGGCGGCTCGCAGCGGGAGGATGACCTGGAGGCGTTGCGAGAGCGGATGAAGGAAGAGGGGCTCAAGGAAGAGGACTACGACTGGTACCTCGACCTGCGCCGCTTCGGCACCGTTCCCCACGGCGGTTTCGGCCTGGGCCTCGAACGCACGGTGGCTTGGCTGTGCGGGCTCAAGCACATCCGCGAGGCCATCCCCTACCCCCGCATGATGGGGAAGGTATACCCGTAGCTTCGACGCCCGGCCGCGAACCTAGCCCGACAATTGGGCCTTGATCCAGTCGCAGAGCGGGTCAAGACCCTCATCGCGTAGGGAACTTACTTGCCACACGGGGCGTTCGTCGTCTAGTGACTCCCGCAACTGACGCACCGTCGAGTCGGCGCCGGGCAGGTCAGCCTTGTTGACGACGAAGCCCGTTGCTATCTCGTGGATGCCGGCCTTGGCGAACTGGATCGCGTCGCCGGCACCCGGCATCAGCAGCAGCAACACCTCGTCGCTGAGCCCACGGATTTCGGTGTCATTCTGGCCCGCCCCGACGGTTTCCAGCAGGATGATCTCATACCCGACCGATGCCAGTAGCCGCGCGATTTCTCCGCAATGCGGCGCCAGCCCGCCGGGTTGACCCTCAGACGCCAGGCTGCGTACGAAGAGCCCGTGGTCGGGTACGCTGCCCGTGATTCGCAATCGATCGCCCAGGAGCGAGCCGCCGGTTATCGGGCTGGTCGGATCGACGGCGATTACTCCTACCTTCCGCTCGCGTGCGCGCAGTTGCCGGGCCAGCTTTCCGATGAAGGTGCTCTTGCCGACGCCGGGCGCGCCGGTAATGCCGATCACGATTGGCTTGCTGGGTGGCTCCGCAATCGCTCCCAGTCGTTCGCCCTGCTCTGCGGAGAGTAGTGTGATGGCGCGGGCCAGGCCCGGCGGCGTGCTCAGGTCTAGCGGAACCGCTCCCGCCTCGCGATGAGCGCGGTACTGATCCGCCAGCTCCCCGGTTGCCTTGATGATTCTGGCCATGGGTGTTCCGGGGGTGAAGATGCCGTCAATACCGGACTCGAGCAGGGGCTTGTGGTCTTCTTCCGGGATGATCCCGCCGACCGTGATGGGGATATCTGGTATGCCCGCGGCGGTGCACAGCCGCCGCAGTTCGGGCATTATTGTCATGTGGGCGGCCGACAAGAGGCTCACGCCCAGCACGTCCACGTCCTCCTGGAGGGCGGCGTGTACCGTGCTGGCAGGCGTCTGCCACAGACCCGTATAGATGACCTCCATGCCCGCGTCGCGGAGGTTGCGGACGATCAGCTTGGCACCGCGATCGTGACCGTCGAGGCCGATTTTGGCGATGAGAATGCGAACTGGGCGGGACATGAGATCTCCATTGTTGGGGGGCAGCGCCACCGGCGTCGATGGCCGGCAGAGCGTGCGTGGCCGTACTTTAGCCGCCCCGGCGGGATTGACAAGCGTGCCGGCATCTGGCAAAAGACGCGTCGGGGATGTCGGCACCAGGTCCGGAGTACGGGGCGTGAGCCAGAAGCGACCAATCATAGGGCTGGTGGGGGGCATCGGGGCTGGCAAGTCCATGGTGGCAGGCGAGTTCGAGCGTCTGGGCTGCCTGGTGATTGCATCCGATCGGCTGAATCACGAGGTGCTACGCTCACCGGAAGTGGCCGAGCAGTTGCGAGATTGGTGGGGACCGACCGTGACCGGTCCCGACGGACAGCCCGACCACGAGCGGATAGCCGAGATCGTGTTCGACGACCCCATTCAGAAGCAGCGGTTGGAAACGCTGGTGCACCCCTTGATTGCTCGCCGGCGAGTGGCTATGATAAAAGCGGTTGAAGATACTTCAACGCTCAAGGCCATCGTCATCGACTCCCCGCTTCTGCTTGAAAGCAATCTCGATCGCGAGTGTACCACAATTGTATTTATCGAGGCGAGCGAACCCCTGCGACTGCGGCGATTGCAGCTACGGCGCGGCTGGAACGATGAGGAACTGAAACGGCGGGAGCGCTGGCAAGCATCGCTGGCCCAGAAGCGTTCAAGATCTGAGTTCGTTGTCACCAACGACGGACCGATCGAGCAGCTTCGTCCCCAGGTGGCCGACATCCTAGAGAAGATTGTAGCACGGCGCTCATAAACGACGACGAGCGCCTCGGGCTGGCCCGTACTGCCCCGGATGGGCAGGTGCGGTAGGCCGCGCCCGTAATGTCAGTGGAGTTCTATAAATGGCCAAATCAACGACTCGTTCGCGCGGCAAGAAGAAACTGCAGGATGTCATCGAGAGCATCCCCGACGACGGCGAAAACGCCGGCGACGAAGCGGCCGAAGAGACCAATACCGAGGCAACAAGGAAGAAGGCTGCCAAGGCGAAGAAGACCGCCAAGGCCCTCAATGACGAGTCGCAGTTCGTCGCCAGCGAAGAGCCGAGTGACGAGGCGGCCGAGGAGGCGCCCGAAGAGGCGGCCGCGGAGGCGCCCGAAGAGGCGCCCGAAGAGGCGCCCGAAGAGGCGGCCGAGGAGGCGGTCGACGAGGCGGCCAAAGAGGCGCCCGAAGAGGCACCCGACAAGTCAACCGATGAGTCTGCCGAGCCCAGGAAGAAGAAGAAGAGCAAGAAGAAAGGCGACTACGACGAGAGTTCGGCCATTGATCGGGCCACCCACGAGAAGTACGAGAAGATCAAGCGCGGCGAACTGCACATCAAGGATCTGCAGAAGATGAGCGTCGCCGAGCTCCACGATGTCGCCAAGGAGGAGGAGGTCGAGGAGTATGTCGGCCTACCCAAGCAGGATCTCATCTTCCAGATTCTCAAACGCCGCATCAGCCAGAACGGGTTGCTCTTCGGCGAAGGCGTGCTTGAGGTCTTGCCCGACGGCTTCGGCTTCCTCCGCAGTCCCGAGTACAACTATCTGCCGTGTCCGGATGATATCTACGTCAGCCCGTCGCAGATTCGGCGCTTCGGTCTGCGCAACGGTCATATTGTCGCCGGCCAGATTCGCCCGCCCAAGGAATCCGAGCGTTATTTCGCCTTGCTGCGCGTCGAGGCGATCAACCTCGAGGCCCCCGACTCGGTCACCGAGAAGACCAATTTCGAGGATCTCACGCCGCTGCACCCCGACGAGCGTCTGCACCTCGAGACCGACTCGAAGGAACTGAACATGCGCATCGTGGACATGGTCACGCCGATCGGCAAGGGCCAGCGCATGCTCATCGTGGCCCCGCCGCGCACCGGCAAGACCGTCCTGCTGCGCAAGATGGCCAACGCCATCTCGGCCAACCATAAGGACGCCAAGGTCATTATCCTGCTGATCGACGAGCGGCCCGAGGAAGTGACCGAGATGCAGCGGTCAACCAAGGCCGAGGTTATCAGCTCGACCTTTGACGAGCCCGCCAGCCGGCATGTCCAGGTGGCCGACATGGTCATAGACAAGGCCAAGCGCCTCGTCGAGTACGGCCACGACGTCGTGATTCTCCTCGACTCGATCACGCGCCTGGCCCGAGCCTACAACACGGAAGTCCCCCACTCCGGCAAGATTCTCACGGGCGGTGTCGACGCCAACGCGCTCCAGAAGCCCAAACGCTTCTTCGGCGCGGCCCGTAACATCGAGGAAGGTGGCAGCCTGACGATCATCGGCACCGCCCTGGTCGACACCGGCTCCAAGATGGACGAGGTGATCTTCGAGGAGTTCAAGGGCACCGGCAACAGCGAACTGCACCTCGATCGCCGCCTGGTGGACAAGCGCATCTGGCCGGCCATCAACATCTCGGCCTCGGGCACGCGCAAGGAGGAGTTGCTGCTGCATCCGCAGGAGCTGGAAAAGATATACATGCTCCGCCGCGTTCTGAGCGACATGAACCCGGTCGAGGCCGTCGAACTGCTCCGCAACCGGCTGGACAAAGTCGAGAGCAACGGCGTCTTCCTGATGACCATGAACCTGGCCTAATAACCCGTTGAAGAACTCGCCGAAGCGTCCGGTCCACGAGCAGGACGTTGGCTCATGAGGCGCTACACCGGTTCGACGGCCGACTCGGGGATCGGCCGCTACTTCTAGTCGGATCAGGGTGAGTTGGTGGCTCGGCGCGTCGCGCTATACTAGATAACCCTTGGTGTTCCTCGTACGGGTTGCGAGACTCATCCATTCTTCTTGTTGACATTCTCTGAGGGGGGGAGCGTTGTCGTAGCTAATGTTGCCTGAGGGTGATGCTCGGGAGGCGGCCGGGTGGCATTCGCGATGTTCGCCGCAGTGTGGCGATTCTACAGGATGGCGATGCCCAGGCGGCGGGGAGCTTCGTCTCTGACTTCTGGAACCGGCTAACCGATATCCTGTGCCAGTTCTTCGGCACTTGCGAATCCGACGAGCCGATCGACCCCGAAGACGGTGACGGCGATGATCCCTGCGATCACCGGCGTCGAGGAGGGCTACCACGCTGCCCAGCGAGTCGTGGACGTAGTGCAGCACCTCCGGGATCGAACAGATGCCCCCAGTTCACATCGCTGGCGATCTCGCCGTGACGGCGTTGCCGCCATCCGCCTGGTTGCGTCCGATAACCTCACCCAGACGGTGCGACCAGCGCTGCCTGGTAATTCAGTCCACTCGCCCATCAACCGCCCGGGCCAATCCGCCGATTCTAACTGTGTTCAACTGACTTCTGCTCTGCTTGTCCAAGCGAGGCTTGAGAGGGCTTATGGTGACGACACCGGACGTTTTGACTGTCGGCGAAGTGGCGGCGTTCATGCGGGTCTCTCGTGAAACGATCTACCGTCTGGCCGCGCGCGGCGAACTACCGGGGCGCAAGATCGGCCGCATCTGGCGGTTTTCGAAGGACGCCATCCAGGAATACGTGGAAGGGAAACCGGCAGTTGGTCATGCCGGCCGCGTGGCACGGGGCAGGGATCCCAGTAACGCGGACAGCGACGACGACGAGCAAGGAATGCCGGTTTCAGCCCGAGCACGGGAACCATGATAGCAGGCGGATGTTCTGGAGCTCATCGCAATGCTCTCGCGGAGCGTGCAGCTTGATTACGCTACTCAGACATGCCTTCCGACGCCCTCTGGCGGCGGCAGCCATCCTGCTGGTGGCCTTCTCGCCACGCGCGCTCGCCTCCAACGGTGTCGAAATGACGGGCATCAGTTTCCAGGCGCGCGCCCGGGGCGGGGCGGATGTGGCTGTCGGCGATTCGGCGCTCTCCCAGATAGACAACCCAGCTACGCTCACGCTGACCCTGCGCGGTCGGCCGCGTTTCGACTTTGCCGGGCAGTTCGTTTTCCCGGACGTGTCCTGGCACACCCCCCTCGGATCGTACCAGTCCGAGATTCGGCTGATCCCCATCGGGGACGTTGCGGTCGCCTTCCCGGTGAGCGAGCGTTTCACCTGGGGTTTGGCGGTCCACGCGAAATCAGGCCTTGCCACCCGCTACCATGCACGACACCTGTTGATCCCGTTCCAGCAGCATCGCGTCGGATCCGACTGCAAGAACCTCGGGCTCTACCTCAACGGCGGCTACCGGCTGACGGACAAGCTTTCTATCGGTGGCGGCATCCGGGGCGAGCTGCTGACCTCCGAGTTCAGTGCCGTACTCGGCCCGGTGGACGTGGACTTCGGTCGCGGCTACGCCTACGGGCTGGGCTTTCAGTTGGGCATGCACTATCAGGCCACCGAAACACTTGCCTTCGGCATTGGCTACCGCTCGCCGACCTGGGCCAACGACCTGCGCGGCGGACAGGCACGGGCCTCGCTCTTCGGCGTCCTGCCGATCCCGCTCGGCGACGCAAACATCGACACGGTTCGTCTACCGCAGCGGGTGGCGGCCGGGGCGGCCTGGGACGTGACCGATTGGTGCAAGCTGGTCGGCGAGGTGCGCTGGCTGAACTACTCCAACTCGATCTGGA
>CAZUCH010000078.1:0-9802 GCA_964619045.1 uncultured Planctomycetales bacterium
TACCAGCAACGATGCCGCGCCAACGCAAGGCATGGCGCGAAGTCAAATCGGAATCAGTATCACACGACAATCCACGCCGGTGCGATTCGCGGACCGGACAGTATTGGCTGGAAACCGGTCACCTTGCCGCTACGAGACTCGGCGTTGCGTTAGGTTGCCTCGACGCTGGGAACGGGGACATCGTCGGGCTTGGACTCCCCGCCGTCGCCGGGGGGCGTATCGAAGCCTTCAAAGACGAAACGACGGTCATCATTCTCGCCGGCGACCGTGATGCGGACGCCGGAGTTGCCCACATACTTGGCGCGCAGCAGATCCTCGCTGAGCGGATCCTCGATCATGCGGGAGATCGTTCGGCGTAACGGACGGGCTCCAAATTTCTCGTCGATACCCTTCTCGACGAGAAACTCCTTGGCGCCAGTGGTGACGTCGAGTGCCAGCTCGCGCTCCTTGAGCCGCAGGCCGACCTTGGCCAGCTCAAGATCGACAATCTTAATCATGTCGGCGTGCGTGAGCTTGTGGAAGACCACTATCTCGTCGATGCGGTTGATGAACTCGGGCCGGAAGTTGCGCTCCAACTCCGACGTGAGCATATCCTTCATCTTCTCATAGTTGACGTCATCGTCGCGTTTCATAAAGCCGAACGGGTCCTGGCTCATGATGCGGTCGGCCCCAATGTTGCTCGTCATGATCATAATGACATTGCGGAAATCAACGTGGCGGCCGAACGAATCGGTCAACCGGCCCTCCTCCATGATCTGGAGCAGCATGTTGAACACGTCCGGGTGGCCCTTCTCGACCTCGTCGAGCAGAACGACCGCGTACGGACGACGCCGCACACGCTCGGTGAGCTGCCCGCCCTCCTCATAACCGACGTAGCCGGGAGGCGCGCCGATCAGACGGCTGACGTTGTGCTTCTCCATGTACTCGGACATGTCGATCGTGATAATCGCCTCTTCGTCGCCGAACATGAAGGCCGCCAGAGTCTTGGCCAGCAGGGTCTTACCGACGCCCGACGGGCCGAGGAAGATGAACGAGCCCATCGGCCGGTTGGGATCCTTAAGGCCGCTACGGCTGCGGCGAACACTACGCGCGATGGCGCTGATGGCCTCGTCCTGACTGATAACGGTCTTGTGTAGCTCGAGCTCTAGCTCGAGCAGGCGCGAGGCTTCCTCCTTCTCCAGACGCGTCAGTGGGATGCCGGTCATGCGGCTGACGACTTCGCCGATGACGATGTCGTCGACCACGCCCTCGGTCTCACGCGAGTTGTCGCGCCACTCACGTTGCACGGCCTCGCGTTTCATGCGGAGCGATTCACACTTGTCACGCAGCTCGGCGGCCCGCTCGTAGTCGGCGTTCTTGACGGCCTCCTCTTTCTCGCCCATCAGGCGCGTGACTTCGCGCTCGAGGTCGGCCAGGTCGGGCGGCATGGTCATGCTCTTGATGCGGATGCGCGCCCCGGCCTCGTCGATGACGTCGATGGCCTTGTCCGGCAACACGCGGCCGGTGATGTAGCGCTGCGACAGTTCGGTCGCTGAGCGCAGGGCCTCGTCCGTGAAGCGTACGCGGTGATGGGCTTCGTAGCGGTCGCGCAAGCCCTTGAGAATCTCCAGCGTATGCTCCATCGAAGGTTCATCGACGTGGATGGACTGGAAGCGGCGTGCCAGCGCGGCGTCCTTCTCGATGTACTTGCGGTACTCGTCGAAAGTCGTGGCTCCGATGCACTGAATCTCGCCGCGTGAAAGGGCCGGCTTGAGCACGTTCGAAGCGTCGATGGCACCCTCGGCGCCGCCGGCGCCTACGAGCGTGTGCAGCTCGTCGATGAACAGGATGACGTTCTTCGCCCGGCGAACCTCGTTCATGACGGCCTTGATGCGTTCCTCGAATTGCCCGCGATATTTCGTCCCCGCTACCATCAAGGCCAGGTCGAGGATGACGATTCGCCGGCCGTGGAGGATCTCCGGTACCTTGTGATCGATGATTTTCTGGGCCAAGCCCTCGATGATGGCGGTCTTGCCCACGCCGGCCTCGCCCAGCAGGACCGGGTTGTTCTTCAGACGCCGGCACAGCACGGTGATGACGCGCTCGATCTCGTTGTTACGGCCGATGCACGGATCGACCTTCCCATCGCGCGCCAATTCGGTGAGGTCACGCCCGAAGGAGTCGAGCGCGGGGGTCTTGCTCTTGCCCTTCTTGGGAGCACCCTCGCCCGCCGGTGACATGGTGGCGGTTTCCTCGGGCTCGACCCCGGCGCCGAGCAGGTTGAGAACCTCCTCGCGGACGTCTTCGAGTTTCAGACCGAGGTTCATCAGCACTTGGGCGGCGACGCCGTCCTGCTCGCGCAGCAGCCCGAGCAAGAGGTGTTCGGTGCCAACATAGTTGTGGTTGAGGTTGCGCGCCTCCTCGATCGAGTACTCGATAACCCGTTTGGCGCGAGGGGTTTGCGGTAACTTGCCCATCGTGACCATCTCGGGGCCGCTCTTGACGAGTTTCTCTACTTCCAGCCTGACCTTGCGCAGGTCGACCCCGAGGTTCTTGAGGACATTCGCGCCTACGCCCGAGCCCTCCTTGACGAGGCCGAGCAGAACGTGCTCGGTGCCGATGTACTCGTGATTGAAGCGCTGGGCCTCTTGGTTGGCCAGGGCCATCACCTTGCGTGCGCGATCAGTGAATCGTTCAAACATGCCTCAGAGTCTCCAAGCAAGCTCGTCGCCAGCCCCGGCTCGCACTGCTGGGCCGAGAAGTTACCGGGCGTCGCCCGCTGGTGGATTGTATGCCGCGCGCGCGGCACCATCAACAGCAGCAAGCTCGCCCAGGCGTCTTATCGACTGCGAACGCGGGGTGCATCAGTGATTGCGGGCTGTGGTGGGCGGTCGGCCTAGTGCCGCTCCACCCTCCCCAGCCGGGCCTCGTTTTCCCGGACCAGGGTGCGGTAGATTCCATGTCGATCAAGGCGGCGGACCTGCTGCCAGGCAATGCGGGCGGTCGCGGTATCGCCGGCGGCCGTGATCGCCTGCGCCAGCCGATAGGCCACCAGGAGGTCACTACGGGCCAGATCGACCAGTGGGTCCAGCATCTCGAGGGCACCGGCGATGTCGCCGGCGGCCAGCAGACGTTGGGCGTCGGCCAGTTGGCGGTGACGCTCCTCGGCCGCCTCGCGCTCCCGATCGTCGCGCATTTTCCGCGCCAGACGCAACTGCGTGCCCACATAGCCCCCGGACGCGAATGCGGCCAGCAACGCCCGCATCGTAGTCGAGAATTCGTCCGGAAACATCAGAATCGCGATCAGGGCCAGGTTGGCGAGACCCGCGACCACCAGCCCCCGCACCAATCCCGAGAGTGTGGAGCCCAGCAGGATCAGGCCGCCGCCGGGCAGCAACAGGTTGAGCCACGGAGCCCAGCGCCTGGCCATGGTGCTAGCCATCGCCACCCCCCTCAGCGTCGGCATCGACGGCCACCTGCAGCGCGCCGCCAGTGTCCCCCAGCGATGCGTACAGCGCCAGCAGCTTGGCGAGCAGCACGCGCACAGAGCAGTGAGCACGAACATGTTCGGCGGCCGACGCGCCCAGAGCCCGCGCCCGCTCAGGTTGCTCGATGGCGCGGTTTAGCAGGTATGCCAACTCGACCGCGGAGCCGGGCGTGAATTGCCAGCAAGTTTCGTCCTCGATGAACCACTCGGCGATCTGATCACGCGCGGCGATGACCACCTTGCCCAGCCCCATCGCCAAAAGCGGGGCCACCGATAGCTCACGCTGGCACGCGGGCACCACACAAATGTCGATCTCGGGCAGGGCTTGCTCCCAAAGCCGGGGAGCATCGATCAGCGATACCAACTGCTGAACCTCGCGGTGGCGTATGTGCTGCCAGACATGCTGATCGTCGGGGCCATGGCCGGCCAGCACGACCTGCAGATCGCAGCCGGCTCCACTGACCTGGGCCACCGCGTCAACCAGCACGTTGAGCCCATTGTCGATGGTCACACGCTCCGCACAGAGCACGCCGGGAGTGCGATCAGCTTTGCGTTGCCACACGGAGCCCATCGGCGTTGCGACAGCCAGCGGAAGCGTGTGGCAGCGGTCAGCCACCATCGGGAAGCAAGCCAGAAGTGGGTCGGCGAGACGTTCGGCGGCGACTGCAATGCACTGCCGTTCCGTTAGCCCGCCCCTCATGAGACGCTTGACCTGGGTTTCCCCCAGGGCGTAGATGAGCACCGGGACGCGGGCGCGCGAGGCCCAGCGGCGTACCCCCCACAGGCCCGCCGTCCCCCACATCTGGACGAGGTCGGGACGGTTCGTGAAGCGCCCAGCCAACTCGCTCGGCAGAGTCCAGGATTGCCAGCCGACGAGGCGTGATGTGAGATGGCACTCGATCGGGAGTTCTTCCAGGCGGTCGATCAACGCCTCATCATCGGTCAGGAGCGAGTTCCGCAGGCCGCTGTCGGCCAGCCCGCGCATGATCTGAACGAACATGGGCCCCAGGCGTGCGTGCGCATCCTGGTCGATCACGTGCAGAGCGTGTTCCACCAACGGAGTCGTGCGATTACTGAACGTAGCGCCATTACTCTTGGCCATGCCTGACCAGGATAACGTGGAACGGCCTCGACGGCACCCATCCGGACGACGGGTGGCCAAGTCAATTGAACACCGAGGATCGAGGATTGAGGGTTGGCCTCGTTGCCCAATCCTCAACCGTCGTCATCACGCGTGTCGATGTCGAGCGGAGCATGGTGGTGCTCCGACGGCTCCGGCTCACGCAGAATAAGCGTGTAACAGACGACCGCCAGCCCGCATACCAGACCAATGCAGCCTAGCATGAGGGCCCAGCCGGCGGGAGTCAGCCCCGGCGCCGTCGCGGCAAGCAGGATGGGCGTCATGGTTGAGCCTCCGCGTGGGCGGCCAGCGAGCGCTTTATCCGGTTGCGACAGGCAATGTCGCCCAACGTGAATACCATGATGTAGAACAGAAGTACGCCGAGGAAGACATAGCGGGCCACATTGGCAGTCCCGGCGGCGTCGGCGCGTGCCACGTGAGCTTGTTTGTCCGCGGCGCGCAGCCAGTCCGGCAAGCTCTCCAGCGACGTCGGCACACCCTCGGCAACGCCTAGGAGGGTCGTCGTGGCCTCCTCGAGGGCCTCGTCGTCGAAGTCGGCGAACTCGGGCCGGACGGCGATGATGTTGCCGTAGGCGCCACGCGCTGCCAGATCGCCCTGAATGGTCGGACTCATCGCCCGCAGCCGATCGGGGCCGTTGTAGAAGCACCACAGGCCCAGAATGACGGCCAGGAACGTCGGCGTCACGTAGCGGATCACATACGCCACGAAACGCGGTATCCGGAAGGCGGCGCCGCGATTGGCCTCCTCCAGGCCACGCTCGGCCCCGATGATCCAGCCGAAGATGATGACCTGCCCGAGTGCGGCCAGGATCATCATGAACTCGCACCAGAAGTCGGTGAAGTCGAGGGCGGTGACGTTCTTGCTGAAGAACATGACCAGCCCGGCGCCGATCGCCGTGATGAGACCCAGCACGAGCACGCTGGCCCGCCGTTTCATGCCGAAGCCGTCTTCGAGAAACGCGATCGCCGGCTGGAGCATGCTGATCGAGCTGGTCACCGCCGCCAGGAAGAGCAGGCCGAACCACATCCCGCCGAAGAGTGCCCCGCCGGGCATGTAGTGCATGATGGCCGGTACGGTGAAGAACCCGAGCGCGAAGGTGGATGCGGGGGCGTTGCCCGGGCCGAGGAACAGAAAGGCGGTCGGCACGATAATCAAGCCGCCCAGGACAACCTCGCAGAACTCGTTGGTGCTGGACGCGCTGAGCGAGCTGAGTACCACGTCGTCATTCTTACGCAAATAGCTGGAATAACACAGAATCAGCCCGAAGCCGACGCTGAGGCTGAAGAAGATCTGACCCGCGGCGCGCAGCCAAACTTCGGGCTCGAGCAGCTTGGGCCAGTCCGGGTTCCACATGAAACCCAGCCCGCTGTTGATCGTGCGGCCATCGACCACATTGTCGAGCGTCAGCACCCGTACCAGTATGATCAGTGCGCACCCGATCAGCAGCGGCATGGCGATCTTGCAGAAGGTCTCGATCCCCTTGGTGATGCCGCGATAGACGATGACGAAGTTGACCAGGAAGCACAGCAGCACCAGCCACAGCATCGCCGTGCCGTACATCTCCCCGTTGTCTGCGATGCCGAAGGTCTGGGCCGCGAAGGCGGTAGACGCCTCAACCACGGGGGCCGAGCCCGCGGCTACATCCGCATTGGCGACGGCGCCGGCGAACCGTTCGCTAAACCCCGCCGAGAAAAACTCCCAGGAGTAGCGCAGACACAGCGCCTCGAGCAGCACGTAGTACATATAGACCGTTACGGGGATCACCAGCGTGAGGGCCCCGGTGAATTTGCCCAGCACGTTCCGCGACAGGCTGTACATGATCCCGGGGCCGTTATTCTGCCCACGGCGGCCGCCCAATCGGCCGATGGTCCACTCGCACCAGGCGATCGGGATGCCCAGCAGGATGAAGCTGATGATGTAGGGGATCATGAAGGCCCCGCCGCCGTTGTTGACGGCGGTGCCCGGGAAGCGTAGGAAGTTGCCCAAACCGACGGCCGAGCCGGCCACGGCCAGCACCACGCCAACGCGCGAGCCCCAGTTCTCCTTCTTGGGTAGCTCCAACGGAGTCGTACTCATTAGCACACGGCTCCCAGGCGCTGACAGCGCCGGCTATGATGACGATATGCGGCAAGCGAGGACGTCGACCGCGCCAAACACACTTGCCGGCCGATTCTAGCCGGTGGTCGTGCGCGCGCCAACGGTTGCCGAGTGTGACCACCGCCGGTATGTTCCAGTCATGCTTACCAGTACGCGGCAGAAGGCACGTAGCGGCCGACCACCGAGTCGGCCGTAGAACACGAAGAAACAGCCGCTGACAAGGACGGCCGACTCGGTGGTCGGCCGCTACAGCGCTAGAGTCACCACTGGCTCACTCGCCGCCGGTGATTGGAGTTCACATGCTAGCCGCCACGGATTTCGCCGCGCTGTTGGAACAAGTCACCGGCACGATGAACGACTGGGTTTGGGCCACGCCGCTGTTCCTGCTGCTGCTGGGTTGCGGGCTGCTGTTCTCGCTGGTCACGAAGTTCGTCCAGTGGCGCATTCTCACGCACGGCTATTCGTGCATCCGTGGAAACTACGACAAGCCCGGCGACACCGGCCACATCAACCACTTTCAGGCCCTGTGCGCGGCGTTGTCCGCAACCGTTGGTCTGGGCAACATCGCCGGCGTGGCCGTGGCGGTCTCGTTGGGCGGCCCCGGCGCGATCTTCTGGATGTGGGTCGTCGGGCTCTTCGGCATGGCCCTGAAGTTCATGGAGTGTACGCTGGCGGTCATGTTCCGCGACGTGCGCGACCGGCCCGACCCCAGCGCCCCGGCCTTGATGGAGCGAGATGCCGAAGACCGCACCCTGGAATACGAAGGCGAAGAGCCGCCCGCACCCGGGGCTCAGCCACGAGCGCGCGGCGAAGTCCGCGGCGGCCCGATGTGGTACATCCAGAAAGCGCTCGTCGACAGGCTGAAGAGCCGCGGAAACGGCCTGTGGGTCGTCTTCAAGCTCCTGGCCATTCTCTTCGCGGTGGCCACCATTCTAAACTCCTTCGGCGGCGGCAACATGTTCCAGGGCTGGAACGTGGCGAACACGCTCCAGCAGAACTTCAACGTGCCCGAGCTTGGCTCGGCGATCGTGGTCGCCATCCTGGTCGCGATGGTCATCATTGGCGGGATCAAACGCATCGGGAAGGTTGCGTCCAAGCTCGTGCCGTTCATGTGCGTGATCTATGTACTGGGGGCCCTCTACGTGATCGTCATGCAGGCCGACCAGATCGGCGCCTGCCTGGCCCTGATCGTTAAACACGCCTTCACGCCCATGGCCGAGACCGGCGGCTTCGTCGGCGTCACAATCTGGATCGCCTTCACCCAGGGCATGCGCCGGGCGTGCTTCTCGAACGAGGCCGGCGAGGGTTCGGCCGCGATGGCACACGCCGCCGCTCGTACCGAAGAGCCGATCCGCGAGGGCGTGGTAGCGGGCATCGGCCCGTTCGTGGATACGCTGATCATCTGCACGATGAGCGCCCTCGTGCTGCTCATGTCGGGGGCCTGGAATCGTCCGGCCGTCGGCACCGTGCATGAGCTGGTCACGACGACGTCCACCATCGACGGTCAGGCAGGGGAGTCCATCAGCCAAATCGTGGTGCGGGTCAACCCCGACGTGCATGAGAGTTTTCAGCAGCTCTATCTGGATGAACTCCAGCCCGGCGATGATCACGAACTCGTGGTCTACGTCGCCCACGAACAGGGTAAGGAGCCCAAGACCCTCGGCTGCCCCATCACGGCCATCGACCGTCAGACCGACGCCGGCTGGGCCGGCCTGAGCACGCTGACGCTGGCCGCACCCCAATCCGACGACGACGCCGACGAGCGGGACAAGCTGGCCGTCGGCCAACCCGTGCATCTGGACATCACCGGCGCCAAGCTGACCGGTTTCGCGTTCGACATGACGCTGCCCGGGTTCGGCAAGTACATGGTGACGCTGGCAGTGTGCCTGTTCGCCTTCAGCACCATGATTAGCTGGAGTTACTACGGCGAGAAGGGGGCCGAGTACCTGCTCGGGCCACGCGCCATCCTGCCCTACAAGTTCGTCTTCGTGATCTTCGTGATTTTCGGGATGATGATGCCCAAGTTCCAATACGTGTACAACTTCTCCGACGCGACCACCGGCCTGATGGTGCTATGCAATCTGCCGGCTTTGTTGATCCTGTCGCCGCATGTGTTGCGGGCCGGCCGGGATTACTTCCGGCGCCTGGACGGCGGCCAGATGCCCAAGATCGCCAAGAGGAGCCAGAACCGTGACTGACCCCACCCCAAAGAAACGTCGGCCGCGACCCAGCCGGCTGGGTCTCACGATTCGGCGGCTCATTCGCACGCGCGTCACCGCCGGCGTGATCACCGTCCTGCCGATCCTGGTCACGATCTGGGTGATCCGGCTGATCTTCGTCTGGATGCGCGATGCTTCGCGCTGGGCGGTGCTCGCTGTCCTGGAGAGCGAGTGGGTCCAGAAGCACCTCTGGAAAGTGGAGATGCCCGAGGCCGAGGTTTTCGATGTCCAGGCCTTCCTGGCCGCGCACCCCGGCCTCGACTGGGGTATCGCCATCTTCTCGGTGATGCTGACGCTCTTCTTGCTCTACGTGATCGGCTTGTTTGCCGCCAACATCTTCGGCCGGCGAATTCTGGCCTGGTTCGATCAGATCATGGACCGCGTACCCCTGATCAAGACCGTATACCGCGGGCTCAAGCAGATTCTATCCAGCTTCTCGGGCGATCAGACGCAGAGCTTCCGGCGTACCGCACTGGTCCCGTTTCCCCACGAGAAGATGCGTTGCGTGGCCTTCATCACCAACACCTTCAAAGACTCGGTCACCGGCGAGGAACTCTGCTCGGTCTTCATCCCCACGACCCCAAATCCCACGACCGGCTATCTCCAGATCCTCAAACGTGACGACATCACCGAGCTGAACTGGAGCGTCGAGGATGCCATCCGGACGATCATGTCCGGCGGAATCCTCAAACCTGATTTCCTGACGATCGTCCCGAACAAGGACTTGCCGGCTGATCTGCCCGCCGGCGTAGGCCCGATCAAACTGCGCCCGCCGAAACAACCAGAGAGTCTGCCCCCCACTGATGAGCCACCCCCGAAAAGGGGATAAGTTGAATGGCATTAACTTAGGCTGCAAGGTCTTTGTCCAGCAGGTCTTT
>CAZUCH010000079.1:0-9734 GCA_964619045.1 uncultured Planctomycetales bacterium
GTGACGTGGGGCGCCGGCCTGTGGCACTTCCGGCGACGCGACATCCCGGCGCTGTAGCTCGTAGGGCGGGCTCGGCCCGCCGAGCCCGCGCGGCGGGCGAGGCCCGCCCTACAGGCCGACCGGTTAGAAACCGGTACCACAGATGGGGCGATTGGTGCGTCGAGAGGCAAGCCATCCAGCCGGTCGCTTACGCTCGCGGTTCTGTTCTGTTGACGGGCGTTTCTTGGTGGCGCGGGGGCCAGAACCAGCGTATAATGCGGGTTTGGCATTCGCCGGGAGCAGTATGAGCGACTTTGAGATCATCAGCTCGTTTGAGCCGCGCGGCGACCAGCCGCAAGCTATCGACAAGCTCGTGGCCGGGTTTAAGTCTGGCCAGCGCCTCCAGACGCTGATGGGCGTGACCGGTTCCGGAAAAACGTTCACGATGGCGCATGTCATACAGCAGCTGCAGGTGCCGACGCTGGTCATCTCGCACAACAAGACGCTGGCGGCACAGCTATTCGAGGAGTTTCGCGACCTGATGCCGAACAATGCGGTCTCGTATTTCGTGAGCTACTACGACTACTACCAGCCCGAGGCCTACATTCCGCAGCGCGACATCTACATCGAAAAGGACGCTTCGCGCAACGACGACCTCGACCGGCTGCGGCTGTCGGCGACCAGCTCAGTGGTGTCGCGCCGCGATGCGGTCGTGGTCGCGAGCGTGTCGTGCATCTTCGGCCTCGGCAGCCCCGACGAGTACAAGGCCAGTGTCATCAACGTGCGCGTCGGCGAGCAATGGGAACGCGACGACCTGCTCAAGAAGCTCGTTCGCCTGCAATATGATCGCAACGATGTCGAACTCAAGCGCGGCGCGTTCAGAGTGCGCGGCGATGTGATTGAGCTGACCCCGGCGGCCGAGGAATACGCCGTCCGAATCGAGCTCTTCGGCGACACGGTCGAACGCGTGAGCTACATTCACCCGCTGAGCGGCAATGTGCTCGCTGAGCGTGACCAAGTCTTCATCTACCCGGCCGTACACTACGTGTTGCCCGAGGAGAACCTGGAGCGTGCCACGGCGGCAATCCAGTCGGAGCTTGATGAGCGCGTCATGCAGTTGCGGCACAACGGCAAGCTGCTCGAAGCCCAGCGGCTGTTGGCGCGGACTAAGTACGACATCGAAATGCTGATGGAAGTCGGCTATTGCAGCGGGATCGAGAACTACTCGCGGCACCTCAACGGCACAGCGCCCGGGTCGAAGCCGTACACGTTGGTGGACTATTTCCCGGACGATTTCCTGCTGATCGTGGACGAATCGCACGTGACCATTCCGCAGATCGGGGCGATGTTCCACGGCGATCGAAATCGAAAACTGACGCTGGTCGAACACGGCTTTCGACTGCCGAGCTGCCTCGACAACCGTCCGATGCGCTTCGAGGAATTCGAGTCGATGTGGAATCGCGCGCTATTCGTTAGCGCCACGCCGGCGGAATATGAGTTGAAGAAGTGCGAGGGCGAGGTGGTCGAGCAGATCATCCGGCCCACGGGCCTGGTCGACCCGGTGATCGAGGTCAAGCCGGCGCGCGGACAGGTGCCGGACCTGTTGGAACGCTGCAACGAGTGTGTGGCGGCGGGGCAGCGCGTGCTGATTACGACGCTGACCAAACGCCTGTCGGAAGACCTGTCGTCGTACTTGCAGCAGGCGGGGCTACGCGGGCGCTATCTGCACAGTGAGATCGATACCCTGGAGCGAATCGAAATCCTGCGAGAGTTACGGCTGGGCAACTTCGACGTGCTGGTGGGCGTGAACCTGCTGCGCGAGGGGCTGGATTTGCCGGAGGTCGCACTGGTGGCGATTCTCGACGCGGACAAGGAGGGTTTCCTGCGCAGTGAGACTTCGCTGGTGCAGATGATGGGGCGTTGTGCGCGCAACGTCGATGCCCGTGTGATTCTGTACGCCGACAGGATGACCAAGGCCATGGACCGGGCCATTAGAGAGACGGATCGGCGACGTGAGGTCCAGACCAAGTACAACGAGGAGCATGGAATCACGCCCGACACGGTGCGCAAGGAGATTCGCAGCGGCTTGATGAGCGAGGTGGCGGCCATTCGGCGGGTGCGCGAGGCGGTGCACGCCGAGGAGGGAGACTACGATCGTGACGAGCTGGTCCGCGAGCTGGAACAGGAGATGCTGCAGGCCGCCGAGGAGCTTGATTTCGAGAAAGCCGCCGCTCTGCGCGACCACATCAAGGAGTTGAAGGACTCGCCCGACCTGAAAGTCGACGCGTCGAAGGCCCGGCCGGCGACTCGCGCTCGTAAGAGCGAGAAGGCGGACTGGAAACCCGATGGCCAGCGACGCCGGCCGACGAAACGGAAGCGGTGATAGAGCACGCCCGGAACGTGCGCATCGGTCGCATGCGGGCTACATGCTGTTGAACGAGGCCCGCTCGGCGAACGGCAGCTTCTCTTTCTGCGGCCAGGTTTCCTCGGGGATGCCGACTGGCAGCAGTATGCGGATCATCTTCGTGTCGGGGACATTCAGCAGGCGGCCGATGGTCGCGGCGTGGTCACGCACACGCAGCCAACCGTCGGTCCAAACGGTGGCGTACCCCAGGGCTGTGACGGCCAGCAGCATGTTTTCGACAGCCGCCGCACAATCTTCGACCTGGAAGTGATGGCCCTCATAGATGGCACCGGGACAGCGGTCGATGATGCAGGCGATCATGGCGTGGGCCTGCTGGAAGGCCGTGTTGGTGGTGTGCATGACGCCGATTTGCCGCAATAGTCCGGGGTCGTCAACGATGACGAAGCTGGTGGTCTGTCCGTTCAGGCCCGAGGGAGCCTGAATGCCGGCCTGGACGATGCGCTGCAGATCCGCGCGGGGCACTGGCTGATCGGCGAATGGTCCGCGGTAGCTGTGGCGCTTGGCAACGGCCTCAAAGACATCCACGGCGATCTCCTGGCATGAACGGACCGCCAGCCCAGATAGTCGGCGGGGGGACGGAGCCCGGCGGCTACTTCACCTCGGTCAGCTTGACGGCGGCGCGGTGCTTGGCGGCCAGCAGGGCGGCCTCGAGCACGCGCTGTGTCTCATAGGCGTCGGCGAAAGTCGGGAGAGGGACGGTCGGTTCCTCGCCACTCAGGTCGGCCATGATGTCCGCGACCATGTTCACGAAGGTGTGCTCGTAGCCGATTACGTGTGCGGCAGGCCACCAGGCGCCGGCATAGGGGTGCTCGCCGGCCGCGGTACACATGATGCGTCGCCAGCCGGCGGTAGTGGGCTCGTCGTTGCTGTCGTAGAACCAGAGGAGGTTCATTTCCTCGAAGCCGAAGCGTAGCGAACCGTGTTCGCCGTTGATCTCGATGCTGTTGTTGTTCTGGTTGCCGGCGGCAAGGCGCGTGGCCTCGAAGGTGCCAACCGCACCGCCCTTGAACCTGGCGAGGAAGAGGACGCAATCATCGACGTCGCTCTTGCCCATCTCCTTCTTGCGGCGGCTGGTGACGCCGCCGCGGACGTGCGGCTTGGGCGGCAGGGGACGTTCGGGAATGAACGTCTCGGCGATGGCACCGGTGACCTCGGTGATCTCCTGGCCGGTGATGAAGCGGGCCATGTCGACGATGTGGGCGTTGAGGTCGCCGTGGGCGCCACTGCCGGCGTATTTCTTCTGGAAGCGCCACATTAGGGGCGCGTCGGGCGTGCCCCAATCCTGGAGATACGACGCCCGTACGTGGTAGATGCGGCCCAGACGACCCTCCTGCACCAGACGGTGGGCCAAGGCGACCGCCGGGCAGCGGCGATAGTTGAACCAGACGTAGGTGTTGGACTTGCGGGCGCGGGCGGCGGCGTTCTTCATCGCCCGGGCATCCTTCAGCGTGTGGGCCAGCGGCTTCTCACAGCAAACGTGTTTGCCGGCCGCCAAGGCGGCGATCGCCTGCTCGGCGTGCATGTAGTTAGGCGTGCTGACATCCACCAAATGAACGTCCGACTCCTTGACGACGTCTTTCCAGGTGGTGCTGTAGTTCCGCCAACCCCAGCGGTCGGCGAAAGGAGCGAGCGCGATCAAATCGCGGCCGACAATGGTGTGCATGACCGGCTTCTTGGGCAGATTGAAGAACCGGGTAACTTTCAGATAGGCATTGCTGTGAGCGCGGCCCATGAACTTCTGGCCCAGGAGAGCAATGTTACAAATGTCGGACATGAACGCTCCTTCAGGGCGTAGATCCCACACCGATCGTCGGCGGGGCCGCTGGCGCCCAGTTGCTCGCCCTCCGCCTGGCCCCCGCGGCATGCGCGCAGGACTCACACGACGGCTGACACTCGCATCGCGGGGCGCGAAACGTCGACCACGAAAAAAAGTTCCTAGCGACTCGGCGATGGCGTGTCAAGTGTCTGGTAGAAAAAAGCTTACGCGCGGATGAGACGCGTCGACCCCGATTGCCCCCCGAAGGCGTCGCGGAGTCGGGCGAGATTGGTCAGCCGCGGGTGTCGAAGGACACGGGCTCCCGGTCGGGTTCTCCCTGGTCGGACTGCTCCGGAGGCGTGGCTGTGGCGGCGGGCGTCGTGGCCTGGAGTTCCGCCTGAGTCTTGTTCATGAGCAAGGTCCAGGTCTCACGCTGGTAGCGCAGGATTCGCAGGGCGTCGCCGAGGGCTTCGGCGTCCTGGTTGATGTTCGCATCCACCAAACGGCGGTAGATGAAATCATAGACCGAGCGCATGCGGTTGGCCAGATCCTCGTTGATCTCCGGTCGCAAGCCGTTGCCCAGCTCGATTACGATGGCCTGGGCTCGTTCCAGGGCGTTAAGCACGCCTTCGCGGTCGCCGGCCTGCATAGCCTGGCTGCCCTGGGAGGTGAATCGGATGGCGCCATCGTACAACATGAGCTGCAACTGCTCGGCGGACGCGGTCAGAACCGCGTTCTTGAGGTATTCCTGGGATGGATTTGCTGTGTAGCTCATGTCGAAGGTACCGGCTCAGGCTGCGAGTGTAGTTTGTTGCCCGGTGTGACTGGGCCCATGCGTTGTTCAGGCGTTCACGAAGCGGACTGGCTCCTCTGTGAAGATGCTAGGCGGAGCTGGCGGGCAAGAGCGCCGCCAAGCTGTTCAAGGCAACCTGTTGGGATTGCATCTCGCCCAGGGCGGACTCCATGGCCATGAACTGGCGTAATAGACGAGCGCGCTTCGCCTCGAGGCGCTCGTTCAGCATGTCGACCCGATCATTCAGCAGCGTCTTGCGAGTCGCGAGTGCGTCTGTGCGAGCCGTGATGATGCCGGTGCCATCGGTCAAGTCGTCCACGACGCCCTTGATGCGCACCCCGACGCCGTTGTCCTCGTCGGTGAAGAAGCGGGTTACGCCCTCGGGATTGGCAGCGTATGCCTCTCGGAACTTGTCCTCGTCGAAGGTCAGCTTCCCGCCGCTGCGGCCCTTGATCCCGACCTGTGAGAGGTGCGTGAAGGGGCTCCCCAGGACGTTCATGGTCCCGGTAAAAGCGGTGTGCAGGCGTCGGTCAACTGTCCGCAGGGCACTCTCGCCCTGGAGGATGCCGAGGATCTCGTTGTCGGCGTCATACGCATTGGCCGCGCTGATTCGGTCCACGACGTCATTGAAGCCCTCGACCAGGCCGGCCATGTTCGCGATCAGTTGGTCGAGGTCGCGATTGACGGTGATGGTTACGGGATCGTCACTGACGCTGCTGGCGGTGAGCGAGACTCCGGCCACGACGTTGTCGAAGGTGTTGCTCGAACTGGTCAGGAGGATGCCGCTTTCGGCGCTGGAGCCGTAGAACACGCGCGCGTTCTGGGCTCTGGTGAGCGTAGTGATGCCCAGCTCGACATCGCCATCATCGATGATGAGCTCGCCATCGGAGCCACTCATCAGTGATGTGATATTCAGGCGGTAGGGCGAGAATTCGGAACCGTCATTCAGCAGGTTGGCGGTGGCCAGCGTGGTCTCGGAGCCGATGCGATCGGCCAGGCTGGTGAGCGTATCGGTGCCGCCGACATCGAGGTGAAACTCATATGAGCCGTCGATCTGCCCGCTGTCGGCCGTGCCCAGGATGTTCAGGTCGCGGGCGGTCGTTCCGTTCCCCTCCTCTTCGGTCAGCATGTCGCTTGCGCCGCCGTTGGTATCCGTGATCAGCAGGCCGTCGCCGGTATCGTTGATGCGGGCTTCGATGCCGATTCCGAGAGTGTCGATGGCGTCTATCACGTCCTGCATGGTCTGGATCGCAGTGCTGCTCAGGTCGAGCGTGGCGTATGTGCCGAGCGAGTTGGTGAATTTGACGCGGCCGCGCGCGATTCCGTGGCCGGAGTTGAGGTCGTCGACGCTGGTCAGGGTCGAGATGTACTGACGCTGGAGGTTGGCGCCGCGAATGTTGGCGGCGGGCTGGTCCAGGCCGGCGTCGGCGGCGAAGGTGCCGTCTCCGACGTCGGTGATGAAGATGTTGCCCGACCCCGTTACGTTGGAGATCGCCAGACGTGTGCCGGTCGAGTCGTAGCCGGCTTCGATGCCGAGGTCGTGCAGCCCGGCCGCGTCATTGAGGCGATCGATCACTTCCGAGAGCGTTTCAGCGCCGGCCAGGTTGATATCGGCGGCGTTGCCGTTGGCCTCGACATGGATGGTACCGCCGGCGAGACCTTGCCCGCCGTTCAGAGTCTTGAGCAGGACGCTGTTGAGGCTCCCGAGAATGCGATTGCCTTCGACGATGGCGCCGCCGCCCATGGCGTAGTACGTTCCGGTCCGGAGGCCCAGGTCGTCCAGAGCGTAGGTGTCGGCACCCGCGGCGACACGGATGGTGAGGGGGCCGGCCGTCGGTCCGGCGCTCTGATTGTGAAGCATGATTCCGTGGCCGTCGGCGCTGATCGACGCCACCACGAGTGGATTCCGGTCGGCATCCTCGTTTCCGGCGGCGTAGGTGATGGCGTTGATGGCGTCGGCCAGCGTGTCCATGTGGATGATGTCGTCGCCCTGGATGCTGGTCGAGGACGCCTCGCCGGCGATGCCGAGGTCGTTGGCGGCGTACCCGCTCAGATCCTCGATGGTGAAGCTGCTGATTTGGCTGTCCTCGAGCTCCGAGATGTCGGTGGCGTCGCTGATGACCAGGCGGCTGCCGCTCATGACGATCGAGATGCGGGAGTCGCCGAAGGCACCCTGGAGCGCCTGCTTGACGTCATTGATGGTCTCAGCACCGGAGAGGTCCACGGTGGTCATGGTACTGTCGCGTGAGGTGATTTGGACTTGGCCCAGGCGTACCCCCTGGCCGTGGTTGAGGCGTGCCAAGCGTGTGCCGGGTTGGATGATGTCGCTCAGGTCGATGTCGATGGCCACACCGCTAGCCTCGGGGCCGGCCATGATGGTGAAATCGGTTCCGATGACCGAGTGTCGCAGTCCAAGGCCGTCGTTGAGGGCGCGGAGGGCGGTTGTTTCGGCCAGGAACATGACGGAGGTGCCGTCGATTCGGCCGGTGAAGCTGTCGTAGTTATTGCCAGGGCCGAAGCCCAGATCCTCAGCGGTGCGGCCGCCATTGACCTCGCGCACGCGGAATCCGCCGGAGCCGCCGGCGGTGTCCGTGAGCACGAATCCGTCGCCTGTTACGGTAGCCCTGACCCCAACGCCCGCGGCGTTGATCTCGTCCACGACGTCGCCAACGGTCACGGCGGTTGCGATGTTGACGGTGGCTTCCTCGCCGGTGGAGTCGATGAGTTCGAAGGAGCCGCGGCGTATGCCGGTGTGGCCGTTCAGCTCGTCGAGGCCGGTGTCGTGGTTGACGCGTGCTTGCCCGGACTCGATCGTGAATGAGCCGGTGGAGATGGGGGCGGTTTTGCTGTGGAAGCCGCGGCTGACGAACTGGTGGGTGGCAGCCAGAGCTCGGACGACGAAGTTGTACGAGCCGGGCAAGGCGCTGGGGCCGGAGGTGGCCGACAGCACGTCCGAGAGGGATGAAGACGCCTTGGTCGCGGTGAAGGAAGTCGAGCGGGTCAGGAAGTCGGCGCGTGAGAGCAGAGCGGTGATACGCGCGGAAATGTCCAGGTAGGCCGTTCTTTGCGCGTCGATTGTGCCGACGCGCGTCAGGAGGGTGTCCCGTGGCCGGGCATCGATGGAGATGAGTTGGTCGACGATCGACTGATAGTCGAGGCCGGAAACCAGCCCGACGCCAGAGGTTATAGAGCCCACGACGTTCCTCCTGTGGAACCTGGACCGTTGGTCGGCACGCACCGGTGCCTGTCACTTGTGCGTATCGGTGGTATTGACTAGCAAGTGTGGTTCCAGACGGCGTGAATATGGTCTGGCCGATTGCCAGGCCCGATAACACGTGCTTAGCCGTCCGTTGGTGCGGGGCGCCACACGGCCCGCTTAGACGATCGGTGCCACGGTCTCTTGGGGGCCGATAGCACGGGCGAGGGCAATGCTGAGGGGCCAGGGTCCGAAAACGAGGTGGAGATTCGCGGCGTGGTGGTTGGGGTGCCGGAGATGAAGTGTGCCGTGGGGCGGGTCGGGACCGCCCCACGGCGTTGGGTATTCCGTCAATGCGAAGCTCTGCAATGGCGACCGTCTAGCCGCCGCTCAGCAACGCCACGAAGGGGTCGATGTCGTCGAAGTCGACGGCGCCGTTGCCGTCGGCGTCGGCGTTGAGCCAGATGCAGCCGGGATAGATCCCGTCGTATCCGGCTTGGCCGCTGAGAGCCGCCACGAAGGGGTCGATGTCGTCGAAGTCAACCCCACCGTCGCAGTTGAGATCGCCGGGGATCGCAATCCGCAGCCGCAGGTCGTCGTAGTAGATTGGGCTGGAGTCGTTGGCGTCCAGATCAACGGCAGCGATGTCGAGTGCTCCTCCGCCGCCGCCGAGCACGCCGCCGGTCCAGGGATACTCGGTGACGAGGTCATCGTCGTAGTAGACCTGGGTCCAATCGTCGTCCAGATCAACGATGACCTGGATCTCGATCCACTCCTCCGGCACGTAGGGCACGTTGACGGTGTTGAGCCCGTTGCCGTAGTAGACCTTGAGCATTCCGTCGTTGGAGTCGAAGTTCATTTGCAGGGACCAGTCGTGCTCCTCGTTCGGCACACCGTCAGCGTAAGTGTTCATTATGACAATGTACGAGCCGGCGAACTGGCCGCTGCCGTTGGAGCTGAAGTCTCCGGGGATGTACTGCCAGGCGGTGAACTGCCACCGTCCGGAGTCGAGGTAGTCGAACTCATGCAACAGGTCGGAGGCTCCGGCGATTTCCACCGAATTGAAGATGCTGTTGGCGGCAACGTCGGTCGTGACGGCGCTGACCGTGGGATCATTGCCCCAGCCCTTCCAGCCGTACTGTCCGTGCAGGTCGGTTCCGGGCATGTAGAAGTCGAAGTCCTCGGACCAGTCGTCCTGGAACAGGAAGCCGGAGGAGACGATCATGCTGTCAACGGCCACCGGTTCGCTGCCGGGGTCGGTGTGCATGAACCACTGGAAGAGCTCCCAGTCGGGCGGCGGCGAGGCGTCGAACATGATTACGCAACGCTGCCAGCCGTCCTCGAGCTCGTTGATGTACTCCTGGTAGTTCTCCATGACGGACTCGGGAGGAAGCTGGACTTGCCATCCTACCATAGAGCCCGGTCCCATATAGAAATCGAACTGGCAGGCGATGTGCTTGAGCCCCTCGGGCTCGGCTTGGTCGTCCACCCACAGTTCCAGAACGCCGTCGCCAAACATGCCTCCCGGCAAACCGATCACGCTGTCGTGGCCGGCCAAATCGGGCATCCACCCGGGCGGGTTGGG
>CAZUCH010000080.1:0-9676 GCA_964619045.1 uncultured Planctomycetales bacterium
TGGTCGTTGTGACCTCCGTGGACTATCTCGCGAAGACGATCTACTTGCGGACGATTGGTGGTACGGAGTCGATTACGGCTGCGACCGTGAACTTGGTGCCTCGAAAAGGTAAGGGCAATGGGCCGAGCGGTCTCGTGGATTGGGTCAAGAACAACTCGGCCACCGGCGAGACGATCTTCGGGATTGAACTTGATAGCGATCCCCAGTTCCGCTCCATCGTGGAGACGGAGAGTGGGACGCTGACCTCCGGTATGCTGAACAAGTATATCGCGAGTTTCGAGGAAGCGTACGATACGATTCTCGATACGATCATCACGACGCAGGGTGTCCTGATGAGCTTCCTGGATAATATCGACGGGACTCAGCAGCTTCTGCGGTATGACGCGACGAACAAGGCACTGGCCGTCAAAGCTGGGTTCCAGCCTATCGGCTACGTGTTCAATGGTCGGCCGTTCAAGATTATGACCAGCAAGGCGTGCCCGAAGGGTACGGTTTGGGTCCTGAAACTGGACGACAAGAACATCAAAGAGTACGTGCCGCCTCGACTTGATAAGGCTGGTTCGGACTCACGGATCAACGCGGAACTGGAATTCGTGGCTCCCATCTTGGGCAGTGCGAATGGCATCTTCATGCCGATCACGGTCAGCGATGCTGTTACCGATGTGCTTCAGGCACCGTATTTGGATTTCTGCAACTTCTGTCCGGAGGACCCACGCTCGATCAAGCTGAGTAATCTCGACGAAGATGTATTCGAGGGTTAGACTTCTCCTGGGAGGGGGAGTGTTTCCCCCTCCTGGGGATTTTATGACGGTAGTCAGCCGGGCACGGAAAGCTACCGCTCCACATGGAGGAAATTATGCCTACAGGACAGAAATACGAGCGACTTGACTCGGGACAGATTTGGCGGCGCGAGGAGCGCGGCACGGGTGAAACCGTGGAAGTGTTCGCGCCGGTGTATTGGGAAGACGACTTCCTTTCACCGTCTGGTATTATTGTCGGGGACTTGTGGACGAACACGGGGCTCACTGGGAACTCTGATTGGGCGCAGGTCGCAGACGAAAACAACGGCGTTATCTCGCTGGCCCTCTCCGCTACTAGCGAGGAGCAGCGTGAGCGGCTCGATTGGAACAATGTCGAGCAGCTGTGTCCGGACAACGCGCTCCAGATCGAATTCCGCTTCAACATGAAAACGGTTCCGGGCGCAGACGCGGAGATCGCGTTTGGTCTTAGTACCGGATCGGCTACAACTGCTGCGGGCCATACCAATCACGCTAGTTTCGTGTTGGACGGTGCGGCACTGATCTCGTGCATCACGGACGATGCTACGACTATGACGGCTGCTGTCACCAGTGGGCAGACCGCGGTATCTGATACGTGGCGTGTTTGCCGAATCGACCTCACGGACATCGCGGACGTCAAGTTCTACGTCGATGGGAGTCGAGTCGCAGCCGGAACGACTTTCTCTGCGAAGACGGCCACGAACTTGCAGCCCTACCTCCAGATCTCCAAGGCGTCTGGTACAAACGTAGGCACCGTAGAGTTCGATTACGTGAAGATCTGGAGTACCAGATAATCGGGGGTGAGGTATGTCGCTTACAGCACACGCGTACGGGCACAACGAGAGAGGCCCTACTTGGACTCGGGAGGACGACGCTACAGGTGAAACTGTGGCGATCTTCGCTCCCTTGAAATGGGTGGACGACTTCCTCGGTGACGACAAGTCGCTGCTGGAGGCGAACTCCCCCTGGAGGACGACGACCTCGGACTTCTCGTCGTCTGCTCAAGTTACCGATGAGATCGGCGGTGTTCGGTCCTTTACGTTGGGAGTCACCAGTGACGCGGCCCAGGAGCGTATTGACTGGGGCGATGTACTACAGGTGAGCCCAGCCAAAGAACCGTGCGTCGAGTTTCGGATCAACATGAAGGCAGCTCCGATCGCAAGTGCGGAGATTGCTTTGGGCTTGAGTAATGCGTCCGCGACAACTGCGGAAGGGCATACGCACCAAGCCAGTTTCGTGTTGAAAGCCAGTGCTGTGATCCAGTGTACAAGCGATGATGCGACAACCGCGGTAGCCGCTACAACGAGTGGCCAGACTGCCGTAGCCGATACATGGCGAATATGTCGCATTGATTGTAGCAATACGGCTGACGTGAAGTTCTATATTGATGGGACGCGTGTCTGTTCAGACACTACGTTCGCGGTGCTAAGCACCCAGAACTTGCAGCCGTATGTTCACGTCGCGAAGTCCACAGGGGCTAGCGTGGCGTGCTTGGAGCTTGATTACGTGAAGTTGTGGGGTCGTCGATGAACGTACAGGTTCTATCGGCTGCCCAGAGGGTAGTGGACACCAGGGTAGCTCGTGACTTGCGGGCTACTCTGCGTGATCCGCGAATTATCATGGTGTACCACTTGTGGAAGGATGCGTGGAGTATCGGGACTATGGTGGGCCGCTCGGGTGGTGTGTGGACGGAACACGCGCCTGTCACGGACCTCAATGATCCAGCTGCGGTCGCCGGCGCGTACCTCCAGACCGTGCAGGCGAATAGCCCTTCCGCTTTCCGAGAACTGAAGTCCTTGGTAGCTGAGATTCGCGGGAATATGCGGCAAGAAGAGCTTGATGCGCAAACCGATATAGACACCCATATGGAGTTCGTAGATTACGTGCGGAGGCGATCCGTAGATCCCGACAACCCAGAGTGGTTGGGAGTGTAGAATGACATCGAACGGAGTTTACGGGGGCATGATGTGCCTCTTAGCTCAGACGAGTGGCTCGGGCCTAATCGACCACGCGGGAAAGTTAGGAGCTGCCGGGCTCTTCGTGCTACTTCTCGTGAAGATGGGTCTCGACTACATACAGAAGAGAGACGAGGCCGCGAAGGTCTGTAACGCGAAGCTCGTCAACGGACAAGCCGACCAGCTCGCTGACCTGCATAAGTGGCACTTTGGGGCCAGCGTGGAGGGAACTCCGAGGCCGGAAGCTATTATCCAGGAAACCCGCGAGATAGGCCAAGAACAAGTTACGTTGCTTAGGAAGATCCTGGGTGCTATCGAAAGGGAACCACGATGAGTTACGACGCGCAACCAGTTGGATTCCTAGCCGATGTGGTAGCTCGGGTCCGTGAATACATTGACGACCCCGACGTGAAGACGAAATGGACGACGGATAAGGTCTGGCCCATGATCGTCGATGCGTGGGGTCAGATCATGCTGGACCTCACGAATGTGGCCGAGAATCCGATCATCGTGTCGTACAATATCTCGGTGGTCGATGACACGCAGACGTACACGCTGCCCGCGAACATGGGCACTTTCATGGGCTTGTATCGTGTCGAAGATGCGACGGAAGGCACAAGAACAGCATTGCGGGTGCCAGGGGGACGACGAAATCCCAATGGGCCGGGGCTACTCTTCGAGGGCAACGTCTTGCGGTTCCGCCCAGATTGGGGAGTTACCGAGACACTCCAGATTGACTATATCCCGAATGGGCATTGCGCGTTGCATACCGGTTCCACGAACCTCAGCGATGGAGTTGCGACCGCATCACAGTTGACGCTTGACTACGAGCCGGACGAGGGGTACTTCGACCGGACGCCCAACGCGTACGTGGGCAGCGTGATCCGAGTACTCAACAGTACCGAGATTGGGGATGCGCCCGGGAGCTATATTGTGTTCCCCGTGCAAGAGCGAGTTATCACGGCCGTGGATACCACAACGCTGGTGGCTACGCTCAACAAGGATTTGGATTTTGATCCGACGGCCGACGCGTACGGCTCGTGCCCCTACGAGGTGCTGCCGTTTCACGGCTACGCGTTACGGGGTTGCGTCGCGTGGCTAGTCGCGTCCATGATAAAAGCCGTAGAGAACCCCAAAGAAGCGAGTCCACTACAACACCAGTATTTGAGGCAGCTTCGGGCGATTCGCCTCAAGATAGCAAATATGAACGGGGTGCTCCCTTCGAATGTGAATGGGTCTTTCCTTGATAGTAGGTTGCCGCGGTAATGTCGTATTTGTCAGCGGACTATAATGGGTGGGGCGTATTCAACGCGAATAAAGCGGGGAGTTCGCCCTCCGATGAGTTTACGCGGCAGGCCCTTGCGGACGAAAGCCGGGCCAGGAACCTAGCGGAGCTCGAAACCCAATCGTTCGCTGGCGAAGTCTCTACGCAGTTCGGCGAGGATTACGGGGCGATTCTCACGCTGAACTCGGACCGTGGCGAAGACCATGCGGGACGTTTAGAATTTATCGAGGCGCACCTCCTCGGGATGATGCCCCTGCTTCAATGGATCGTTGAGCGAGTAGAGCCTCGTTCCGACGAGGACGTGCCGCCCACACCAGAAGATGCTCTGGAGGATTCCAAGTAGTGGCAGAGAAGAAGAAAATGACGTGGGACTACCCGCTCTCTAAGGTCTCGATGGAAGCCGGAGTGGCCCCATGTTCGGTGCCTCCCGGGAGGTTCCCGCTCGTGGTTGGTGCAGACGGGCGTTTCGACGGCGTTCTCAAGCGGTATCCTGGGCACCGGCTGTATAACACGGAGCGGCCGGACGGTGCAACCTCGGTGTTTACGACGTGCGATAAAGCAATTGCCTTCGAGGTGCAAGCAGACTCTCAGTCCGACGAACGCATCCGCGGAGTCATCGCGGGAGACCGAAAGGCTGTGTCCCATGCAAATGATTCATCCGATTATTGGTTTACCCTGGAGCTATGGTATCGCCACGAAGATGATACCGAAGGGGAGCTAACCAACCAGGAACTACTGGACTATTCCACGGGAATCCAGGTGGGGGCGTACGACGCGGATACGACGACCTCGGACGTGGGTGGTGGTCTGCACAGCCTCGATAGAGGGACTCGGTCACTAAGAAGCGGGGAGATTATCCTCAAGGATGGGACGATTGGATATATTCAGGACGCGATTCTCCACGATGACGGGACTACAGGCGGGGAAGTCCCTTATATCTGCGGGAAGTTTCACCTCGCGGGATCTGCGGATTGTACGGGGGTCGCTCGGCTTATCGGGAATCGGTGGGAAGCTGTGGGGACAGCTGCGTTCTTCGGGGGTTACTCCCCGCAGTGCCTTGAGGTTCACGATGGGAAGCTGTATATGGGGGGAGGATTCACCTCGTATAAGGACTCCGACTGCAAGAGATTAGCAGTGTGGGATGGTAAGGATTGGTCCTGTGCTGGCGTTATAAACGACGGCAACGTGTTTGTCATGCAGTCCTTCGATACGAACTTGTATATCGGTGGGACATTCACGTCGATTCACGAGTCTCCCACTGCAACGAAGTATATCTGCTACCTAGATGCGGACGGAACCCTCAACGAGATGGACGGAGGCTACGGCGTCAGCGCTGCCGTGTACTCTATGTGTAAGCACACCGAGAGTGCGACCGACTACTTGGTGGTGGGTGGTACGTTCACCACGAACGGTACCGGAGGCAAGAACTTACCGCGGTGCATCGGGTTCTACACGGAGACCTCAAACGAGCCAGGCGTTGTAGACGCGGTTGATGAAGGCGGAGACCCTATCTCCCCCACGAGCATGACGAGCTTGCTATCTCACGGTGGCAAGGTTTACGGGGGGTGGCAGAACACGTCGGGTGCGACAGACCACGGGCTTGTTGATATCAGTACTATTGTGGCTGGGGCGGTATGGGACTCGCTAGCGAGCTACACGGGCGCATCGCAGGGAAGGATCGAGAGCCTCGTCACGGACGGGAATTACATCTGGGTGATCGGCGGTTGGGGGAACTTCAGCGACGATTTCAACAACACCAGCTATCGCGGGGTTGTTCGATGGGATGTCGCTGGGGGCGAAGCTGTCGGCGTCAGTAGCTACGAGAATGATTCGCCACTAAGCCGTGCGACAGGGAGCTATCCTGGCTGCATGACCTCCATGTGGATTCAGGGCGGTAAGCAGTACTTCTGCGGAGGGGCTCGGCTACGAAGCACGGCGAGTATCCCGATAGCTGATGGGAGTGTTAGCTGGTCGATTGCGGCACGCGGGCCGTACCTGTACTTGTTCCTAAGTAACGGGAACCATAAGGTTCTCACGTGGAACTCCGAGAACGAGAACTTTGATATGAGTCGTCTCGGCCCTGGAAACATTTGGCTGCCTGCACCTACGCTAACTGCCGAGAACGGGAATGCGGTTGCGGATATAGGGTATTATTCGACTGCGTTCCGGTTGGTGGATCGGGAACGGGGCCGGTATTCCGCGTTGTCCGAGCTAGCGGAAGGGGTTGCGACTCCCGATGCGAGTACGTTCTTGAAGACGGTTCGGCCCTCACGAGAGACAGGCGATTACGTGTCGTACTTTGACGGGATAAACACCGCGCAGGTGTTCCGGACCTTGTGGCAAGGGAATGCGACGTCGCAGGCGGGAGGCACCCCGTACCTCGATATGGAATTCGAGGATTCGGAAATGCAATGGATACACTGGTCGCTGTCGACGCTACCCGTGCGAGATACTATCGGAACTCCACAGTGGGCGTCCGCGTTGTCCGACGAGTCGCTTACGACGTTGCCGAACCGGGCTTACGACTACGCGAGGGACTCGGTATTTGAGGCCAGATCCGTTTACGCGGCGGCTTACTACCAAGGCTCTATGTTCATCTTAGAAGAGAATGGGGGCCGTATTGCGATCCGGTGGAGCCCCACGAACCGGGTGGAGCCGGAGAGCTTCCCGGTGCTGAATCTGTTCCAGACCGAGATTGAAGCAGCCGATGGAGGCTCCTGTAGCATTACGGAAGCTGGAGACTACTTGCTGGTATGCGGAGGCCATCGGATCTACCGGATTCAGAAGGCCGGGAATTCAGTCGGGATCATCGAGTTGTACAAGGGATTCCCGATCCTATCCGACCAGGGCGTGGTCGTTGCCAACAAGGAGGCGATCGTCGCGACGGAGCACGGACTGCTCTCCGTGGAGCCACGCTCAGGAAAAGTGACGCATCTGAAGCGTACGGACTGGATATTTCATGAGCGATGGGCTAATAATATCGGGAGTTCACGGGGCCTAACGACTTGGGCGGATTACGAGACTTCGTCGCTCGGGCCGAGTTGGTGGCGGGGTATCCTGGCTGGGTATGACGCTAGGATGCGATGCGTGTATTTCCACCACCGCGGGTACGCGGAGACGCTTTGCTTGTGGCTGGACACCGCGAAGGTGACGCTGCTCGTGTATCACCACTGCAATGCGATCGTAACAAGTCCGGACTTGGACACGGGAACAGGGCAACGTGCGTACTTTATTGGAACCGACCGGTTTCTGGCGACACCGAACTACAATTGGGACCCCGATTATCCGGCCGTTATGAACCCATTCGTGCTGGGTGATAACCATCAGGAGTGTAATCAAACTCTAGCGTGGGTTGATGCAGGGTTGGGCAACGGAACCCGCTGTATCCTAGAAGCTGACTACCCCGGCATCGTAAACAGTAGTGGTACGCATCTCTGGCGGAACGGGGGGTACGTAGCTACGCTCACTGGCCCGGATGCAGGCCAGATGAGATTTTGGTCTCCGTTGGCAGCTTCCGGGGGCAAGACATCTCCGAATCCAGCAGATCGAGATACCAACGATAATTATTTGACCCCTCACGTGTACGCGATATCGCCCGTGGTATTCGGAGTGGTTGGGTCGAATCTCTGGTCAGAGCGGGGAACCTCCGACGTTTGGAGACGTAAAACAATAGTAGGTTCCACGGTGTCTGTCGGTAAGGTGAATTCGGGGGGAAGCACTCCGCAACTGGCCCCGATCAGTGACGATTATGGGCTTATTACGTTTGGAAGCTGTCGAGACGACGGGCTTCGGGATACGTGGCCGCTGGAGAGCGACAACACGCTCACGTATATGTCGGGGAACTCGCTGTGGACGAACCTGGGAAGTGCGGACTCCCCCGGGGGGGCTACGTTGAACTCCGATGACCCATCCGCGAACACAGCGAGCTACGAAGCCGACGGGAATGTACTGTACCCGACGTTTTTGTGCTTGACCTCGAACCTGAATATGGAGGTTCAAGGTTGGCGAGTCTCGGGTAAGATCGAGGAATCACGAACAGCCGGGACGGGTTCCCGCTAGGAGCATACTATGGGAATGACAGACGCATTCGGTAGCGCAATAGGGGCTGCCGGTGATATGACCGCGGACGCCGGGGATATCGCGATGCGGGGTATTATAGGCGGGCTGATGGCCGAGTCCTATGGAGATATCAACGAGCGAGAAGCAGCTGATCCCGCGATCAAATCGATGGAGCAGATCCCAGGGGTCATCGAGTATGGGAACCGTCGAGTTACCGCGTTGGATCGCTCCGAGCAGGATCGAAGGCGGAAGTCGCAAGGCGCGCAGCTGCAAGGGTTTGACAAAACAGTCGAGGACCAGCGACGAGGCGTTGATGCCGGAGCCGGTGTTGAAGCCGGGCACCCGCTCGCGAAGATCGCGATGCGGAGCCGATCGAGTATTCTGGAGCGACAGTCCACCGACCGCGACGAAGATGACGCGAGGTGGAGGCAATCCGGGATCGACATAACAGCTGGTTTCGACGAAGCCCAGGAGTCCTTCTCGCTGAACACAGCTCAAAAGAATCAGCAGCGGACCACCGCGATCTACAATGACCTCGACCAGAAGGTCGCGGCTATTGACACGGACCCGGCACTGAGGACGCTCTCGGGTCCCATGAAACAGCAGTACAAGGATATACTCGCGAGGGATGCGGTTGCTGCCACTATGAACGTGAACGCGGAGTCCTCGCGGCAAGCCACTCTTCAGTTGGCCGGAATGAAACAGTACGCGACGACCGAGATCGCGAAACACGACCAAGCCGAGGCGATCTCCAAGCAGCAACGGGATGCGGGCTATCGGCAAGAGAATCTCAAAGTCGATACGAACGTCCTGGAAAGCTGGAAAGCCGACGACCAGATGAACTTCGACATAGTGAGTCGGCAGCAGCTCAACGCGAGGCAGGGTGCGATGGACCGCGCTATCGCGATTGAGACAGTCGCGAATCACGCACGAAGCCTATACGCAAACTTGAGACTCGGGGTCCGAGAGGTGGCGTCCGTATTTACTGGGATCGCGATGGAGTACGGGAACACGGACTTCCAGAATAAGCTCCAGGGAATCGTAAACGCGAAGAACACGTAGAGGGATACATATGCCAAGATACACGCCAGCATTACCGCGAAGACAAGGGGGGGGTTATAGCAGTTTCGCGTCGTCGGCCGCTGGGGACGGGGCGGTTGCACTCGACCAGCTCATGAAGATGCTGTCGCAGGGCCAGCAGATACAGTCCGCCGAGCGAATGCAGGGGTTGCAGCTCGATCACGAGAAGGACCTCGCGAACAAATACGCGGCCGTGCAGAAATGCCTCCAAGACGACCGCTTCATGGATAATCACCGGCAGGCTCTCGCGAAGGCAGTTGCCGCCGTGAGTGCACCGGCAGGAGCCGTGGACCCGGACAGTGCGATGGGCTATCGAATCGCGAATATCACTGCACTCACCACCGCGGACCTGGCAGGCGCAAAGCTATACACGACGATGTACGCGTCGAAGCTGAATCGCGATGAGCAGGTCGCCCATTTTCTGGGGATTCTCCATGCTCAACAGGTGAAGGGTGGACCTAATGACCAGATGACCCTCGCTGGAAAGTACTCGACGCGGATAAGCGAGCAAATCACGG
>CAZUCH010000081.1:0-9584 GCA_964619045.1 uncultured Planctomycetales bacterium
GCGCCGGAGTGGGAGCCGATGAAGTAAGGATCGCAGGCCATGATCTCGGAGGGCTTCTTCTCGGGCTCCGTGTTCGTCGCGGCCCACAGAATCGCCTGCGAGATGGTCATGTCGAGGAAGTCTTCCCAAGCCTCGGCTTCGAGTTCCTTGAGCTTCTTCTTCCGGGCCTTCTCGTCGGGCACGCCATCGGCGATCCGCTGGATTGCGTCGGCGGTCTGCATGTAGATCGGGCTCTTGCCGTCCATCACGTCCATCATCATCAGCCAATTGCGGATGTTGGCCGGACGCGGCTTGACCTTGCCGTAAGGCGCCCACTTCTCGAGCTCCGCGACATTGTCCTGCATGTAGTTGCCGCCGTAGGCGTTCGTCGCGATCGCCTTGAACAGGAGGAACCACGCCCCGACGGGGCCATATGCGTCCTTATAACGGACCGGGATGAAGCGAACTTCCTGGCACGTCATCTCGGCACCGCCGTAGATGGTGAAGAAGGCGCTTCCGCCCGCATTGAACGGCGGGTACCACGAGCGGCCGAAGCCCTCACCAGTCGAACGAGGCTTGAACACATGCACAGCGCCGCCCATGGCGACCATGGTGGCCTTAGCCTTGAACACGTAGAACTTGTTATCGCGGAGGCTGAACCCGACCGCGCCCACGCACGCGTCGCCATCCAACAGCGGGTGCGTGATGAAGACGTGCTCGAAGATCTCGCCCTTTGCCTCTTCCAAGGCGTTCTTGGCCGCCTCGGCGACGACGACCTTGTACGACTCGCCGTTGATCATCAACTGCCAACGACCTTCGTGGACGTACTTGCCTTCCTTGTCCTTCCAAATGGGCAGGCCCCATTTCTCGAACAAGTGAACGCTCGAGTCCACGTGGCGGGCGATGCTGGTGACCAAGTCCTCGCGGGTGATGCCCATGAGGTCGTTGCGGACGTAGGTGAGGTAGTCCTTCAGCGTGTTGTTGCCGCTGTTGAGGTCGACGTACTGGTTGATGGCCGAGAGCCCCATCGCAACCGCGCCAGAGCGGTCCACGGCCGCCTTGTCGACCATCGTGACTTTCAGTCCATTCTTCTTGGCCCAGTAGGCCGCTTCCACTGCCGCCCCGCAAGCGGCCATCCCGCCGCCGCAGATCAGTAGATCGGTCTCCACTGTCACGGTCTCGAAATCTGCCATTTTCTGCTATCTCCTGACATTCTCTGCGTCTAAGAAAACTGACCTTCTAGAATAGCGCCGTCCGACTAGAGCGTCGGTACTTTGTCCATCTTGACCGGACCGTACTCGGTGTTGAGGCCGGCCGGCTCACACATCAGGGTCTGACTCTTGAGGTCGTCGTCGCCCGTCGGGTAGTGATCGAACGGCTGGGCCTTGCCTTCTGGTGTGGTGCGAATCGGGAACTTGAATCGCTTGGGCTTGATGTCCTTGCTGCGGAACTGGATGGTCCACATGATGTCTTCGCTGCCGCGCAGAGCCGTAGCGCTGGCACCCAACGGCACGAAGTCGGCATAGCCACGGACTTCAACCGCCTGGGTCGGGCAGATCTTGACACAGTTGTAACATTCCCAGCACATCGAGGGATCCTGGTTAAAGGCCTTCATGGTCTGCTTGTTCAACACCATGAGGTCGTTGGGGCAGATGTGCTGACAAGCAGTCTTGTCGAGTGCCTTGCACCCGTCACACTTGTCCGGAATCACAAAACTCGGCATGGCCTTGCCTCCTTTCTGGCAGGTGGGGTTTGTCGCGAAGTCGAGTTGATCTATCGCGGCATACAGCGCAATTGCGACATCTATCACGATTTACGCTGCGTAGCGAGGTGTTTCTCACGTTTCCGATTACCCTGATGAGAATCCTGTCGCGTCTCGTTTCCGACAGTAAGCGGTTTCCCGCGTGAATAAGCCGACTAGACGCCCCATGCGGTCCGTGCCCGGGGCCCAAAAATGATCCTGAGCCACTCCCATGCCGACAAGCCGGGGCACGGATTTGACGATCAGACGATCAACGTACAATGTTGCGACGACAGTCCCGGAAACCGGGTAGCAGCGCGAGGCCGCTTGAACAACGAATCCGCGGCTCCGCTCCGCCTCGCCGCCACCCCCCAAAAACGGCCAACTCCTGGCAAGGCTCAAGCCACTGTTCGACAATCGCCCAGGTCGCCGCGCGCCTCGGGGGCCAGATTGCGACAACCCTGTCCGAGTCGGCTATGCTAGCGGGCCAGAATGGCCCGTCAAGACCATGCGAGAAGTTTTTCACGTTTTGGCGCGCCAGCGCCCTTTTCTCCAGGAAACCCCTGTCGCAAGGACTTACGAGATACAAGTCGCGTTTGGAACCGGAGCCCGCGAGACATGCGCCCTGCCCTGCCGCCGCCACCCTCGGAAAGGGCGACCCTATCTGGCGGGATCAGATGCTGATTGCGATTCGCCAAGCGTCTTCTGTCCCCACCGAAGCATTGCATCGACGAGTCCATCCATCGTTGATGGAGAGGCCTCCACCGTGGGCTCATGCCCACATGCACGCAGCGCCGCCGAAGTCAATGGGCCTATGCTGGCAAGACGCGCATGCCGCAAAACGTCTCCATGAAGGCGATCCAGCGACCGAGCGGCGACGGAATCCGTGACGGCGATCCAGTCGACCTGCCCGGCTGATAGCACCTCGGTCACGCTCGGGGCAGGCCGCTGCACGTCAGCCCTGCTGTAAACCACGATCTGATCCACGCCCGCCCCCACCGCCGTGAGCGATTCCGCCAGCAATGACCCAACCTGATCCGCACTGACCATCAGGAATCGTTCCCCATGCGCCCCGCGAGTCAGCGCACCAACCAGCGAATCGGCTTCGCACTCTTCGCATACCACGTCGGCGCGAAGGCGGTATCGTCTCAGGCATGCCTCGGCGTCCGCGCCAATAGCGGCCAGTTTCACGCCTCCAAGACGACGCGCATCGCCGCCACGGTCGTCGAGCCGCTTGAGAAAGAAATCGACACCCGGGCCATCGGAGAACACCAACCAAGCGTATCGGTCAAGCCTCTCCAAGGCGGCGTCAACCGGCGTCCAGTCCGCTGGGTCGACAATCCGCACCGCCGGCCGCGGGATTACGTCGGCCCCCAGGGCTGCCAGCCGATCGCTGATCGCCCGCGTGGTTTCGCCCGTGCCGACCGCGAGAACGCGCACGCCGAACAGCGGGCGCGCAGTAAACCAGGACAACTGCGGAGCATAATCGACAACCTTCCCCACGACGAATATCACCGGCGGGCGCAGGCCATGCTCGGCAATCGCCTGCTCGACGGTTTGCAGCGTGCAACGGACCATCTGCTGCTGAGGCCGCGCACACCACCGAACGATCGCCACGGGAGTCCCGGCCGCCTTGCCGTGCTCTATCAGTGCTCGGCTCCAGTGCGCCGCGGTCTTCACGCCCATGTAGAAGACCAGCGTGCCCGGAAAAACCGCCAGCGCGCCGAAGTCCAGGCCAGATCCGGGTTTATCGTCGCGTTCTCGTCCGGCAATCAATGCGACGGCGGACGCGCCCTCGTGATGCGTGATGGGTATCTCGCAATAGGCGGCAGCGGCAAACGCGGTGGTGATCCCCGGGACTACCTCGAACGGGATCCCGGCGTCGCGCAGCGCCTCCATCTCCTCCGCGCCGCGGCCAAAGACCGAAGAATCGCCGCCTTTGAGCCGTACGACGGTTCTGCCCTTCCGAGCCTCGGCCAACATCCGGGCGGTGATCTCGTCCGGCGAGAGCGTGCGCCCGCCGCCGTGATGGCCCAGCGTGACCAACTCGGCATTGGCCGAAGCGTGTTTCAACAACGCCGGATTGGCCAGGTAGTCGCACAGAACCACATCGGCCTGGCCCAGACACTCGACGGCGCGCACCGTCAGCAAACCGGGGTCGCCGGGACCAGCACCCACGAGATAGACATATCCAGAAGCTAAGTTTGGCGGGCTTGCCATACGTTCAACGAACTCCGGGCCGGAGCATATCACGGCGTCAACGTTGGCGCCAAGACGCTTCGGTATCTTGCCCACGATTCCGCCGGCGTCGCGAGCGCGGTCCGCCGAGTTCTCAATCGCCATCGGCGATGCTGGACTCTACTCGGCTGGCTGGCTGGCGATTTCGCGGAGCAGCTCACGGAATAGCGGTTGCCGACCGAGAGGCGGCAGGATTGTCACCTCTACCGACGGATCGGCCTGGCGAAGTTGCTCGACCAGCGGGTGAATATCGCGCTGCACATGCCCCGCTTCGGCCAGGAACAGCGGCAAAACTCGGATTGCCCTCGCTCCCGCCCGAACGGCTTCGGCGGCCACATCCCCGAGCGTCGGCGGCGCGCATTGCAGGTAGGCCAGCCGTACCCGGTCCTCGCCGAGATCGGCCTGGAGCGACTCAACCAACTCCTCGACCGAGGCCCGCCAAGCGGGATGGGGGCTGCCATGGGCGATCAGGATCAACATAGAGTGTCCAAGCGGGGTTCGACCCGTGCGATTCAAGCAACACTGTTCTCTACCAGTTCCGCAAATCCACCTTAGTTCCTCCGCAGAGCGCATTCAACGCGCCGGCACGAATCGGGGCGTCGGTCGCGACGTCAGCCTCGATCGTCGCGTCCTGCCAGGGGCCGGCCAGGATGGGACGGTCGTCCATGTTGTCCAAGGCGCCCATGCCTCCGCCCTCGCGATCGACGCGCAGCCACATTTGTCCCCGACCTTCGCCGACAACTAGGATCTTCGCGGTAAGCGTCACGTGCGAGCCGGCCAGCATGAGCAGTCCCCTTGGGAGGGTCTCGGACATCGGAAGGCCGAAACCGAACGCCCGTCACGGCGTGCCGAACACCTGCACCCACAGCTTCGTGCCGCCATCATCGGTGCCGACGCCGAGCTCGGTGAAGTCCGGACCAAGGATGTTCGCTCGGTGTCCGGGGCTGTTCATCCAGAGGTCCACGATCTCCTCGGCGCTCACGTCGGCTTGGCCGATGTTCTCGCCGACCGCGGTCCAGGAGTAGCCGGCGGCCGTCGCGCGGTCACCGACATGCGAGCCGTCGCTGCCGGTGTGCGAGAAGAACCCGTTGTCGGCCATGTCCCGAGCGTGCGTCACGGCGGCGGCGGTGAGCTGCGAGTTCAGCGTGAGCGCGCTCAGGCCGCGGCTGGTCCGTTCCTGGTTGACGAAGTCGAGGATCTGGTCGGCGTCGGTGGCCGTGGCCGTCGCGCCCCCGCCGATAGTGGTCCCCGACGAGCCGCCGGTGGTGGTGTTGAATGGACAACCGCCGGCCAGGCAGCAAGCCAGTGTTATGAGCAGGATTGGCGATCGCTTGTACATGAGTGCTCCTCTTCGTCAACCATGCTGTGAGACTCGGACGCGCCAACCCTGCTGGGAGGGCCAGCCGCAACACGGGCGCTAATCACTGGGAGCCCGACACTTGCTTCCGTTGCGTAGTATCGGCGCCCTTGCGGGAGTTTTCAATGCGAAAGCACGATGGCCTGCGGGACGGGCGAACCGGACGCTTGCACGGGCAAGTTGTCGGGTTGTGGGGCTGTGGGTAGTATCGTGAACACAGAATGGGCGATGGGCGATGTTCGCTCTGCCCGGATGTTGCCCGACGATGAACGCCAGGAGGTATCACATGCACCGATGGTCTCGGACGATGACGTTGCTCACCGTCGCCTGTTTTTCGGCGACCCTAGTGGTTGGCTGTGCGACGGCGAGCAAGGGCGCGCAGAAGATCCGCATTACCAAGCTCGACGACTTGCCGCGGCATACGTACCCGATCTCGGGCAAGGTGGTTGACCTGATCCAATCGCAGGCCCAGGTCGCGGAGTTGGCCAAGCGCGTGCGGGCCAACATTGAGGCGGACCTCGATGCCTATGAGATCAATGATGCCACAACGCTGAAGAAGATGTACGGCACGCTGCTGACCATCGACATGTTCGAGGGCCACAACGAATCGGCGCTGGCCCACATCGTCCAGATCCGAGCCTTGGAAGACAAGGAGGCCGCCAAGCTGATGACCGGGCTGTCGGCGCAGGCCATGATCGCCGCGCGGCGCGAAGTCGGTCCGGATGCTCCGGCGGCGGACTTCAAGCGCGCGTTTGCGAACCAACTGACCGACCGCGTCGCCAAGCTGCCCTGGAAGATCGTCCAGGACGATATCCAGGAGTCCAAGGGGCGGATGGAAATCATGAGCGAGAACCTGCTCATGGGCATCATCCAGGCGCGCTACGAGCCGGTAGTCGCCAAGACCGGGGAACTCAACGCGGATCAGGCCGCCGGGCTCGTGAGCATGCACTATCTGATCAACGAACGGTTGCCGCTCAAGGACGAGTACATCGCGGTCTACCAGCGGGCGATCGACGCGAACAAGGTGGTCAAACCAGACATTTGGGCGGATCGCTCGATCACCCTGTCGGCCGACCAGAAGCTGACGCCGGTGCTGCTGGGTGTGTGGGACTCCGGCACGGACGTGGCCATCTTCAAGGGCCGCGTGTTCGTCAATCCGAACGAGAAGCCTGACGGGACGGACACCGACGGCAACGGATGGATCGACGACATTCACGGAGTGGCCTTCGACTATCACGCCCAGCGAGCCACCGGCGCGCTCAAACCGTTGGGCGAGGCGGCCGAGCGCATGCCCCAGATCATGAAACACATGAAGGGCTTCATGGACAGTCTGTCTGCCGTGGATAGTCCCAAATCCGCCGCGCTGAAGAAGTACTTGTCCTCCCTCAATCCGAACGACGTCCAGGGTTTTCTCGAGGATTTGAGCCTGGCGGGCGGGTACTGCCACGGTACGCATGTCGCCGGCATCATGGCAGAGGGCAACCCCTTCGCCCGCTTGTTGATCGGACGGCACAGTTACGACCATCACATGGTGCCCGTGGTCCGCGACCTGGAATGGGGCCAGCGCGATGCGCTGAAGTGCCGCGACACGGTCGAGTACTTCAAGCAGCACGGCGTGCGTGTCGTGAACATGAGCTGGGGCGAAGCCCAGCAGGACGCCGAGGATTCGCTAGAGGCCAACGGTATCGGCGAAAACGCCGAAGAGCGTCGCGAGATCGCCCGCGAGGTCTTTGCCTTGCAGAGGGAGGGACTGTATGAGGCGATCAAGAACGCCCCGGACATCCTGTTTGTGTGTGCGGCCGGCAATGCCGACAACGACGTCGAGTTCGACGAGTACATCGCCTCGTCCTTCGAGCTGCCCAACCTCGTTACGGTTGGGGCCGTGGACCAGGCCGGCGATCCCACGTCGTTCACCAGCTTCGGCAGAACCGTGCAGGTGTACGCCAACGGCTTCGAGGTGGACAGCTACGTGCCGGGCGGCGAGCGAATGAAGATGTCGGGCACGTCGATGGCCTCGCCCAACGCCGCGAACCTGGCCGGCAAGCTACTGGCACTCGACCCAACGTTGACTCCGCCGCAGATCATCAAGCTCATCAAAGAGGGCGCGGACCAGCGGACCGAGGGCGGGCAGTCGTTCCTGCTGCTGAACCCGAAGCGAACCGTCTCGCTACTCAAGTAGGCAGCTCATGTAGACCGCTGTGCGTGAGGAGTATTGCATCAGCGGATAGCCCGGCTCTGCGTACAGAACAGGAGAACCGCGAATGAAACTCGATCGCCGTGTGAGACGGGCTTGCGCCCTTTGTTGCCTGACCACCCTCCTTCTTCTGTCCGCCCCCGCGGCATGGGGGGAGGTGAGACTCCCGCATGTGTTTGGCAGCCACATGGTGCTCCAGCGTGACATCACGCTGCGGGTATGGGGCTGGGCTGATCCTGGTGAGGAAGTCACAGTCCGACTGGCTGACCATCAAGCATCTACCCAGGCGGACGCCCAGGGCCGTTGGGTCGTCAAGCTGCCCCCACTGGAGGCGGGTGGGCCGCACACAATGACGGTTGAGGGAAGCAACAAGCTCACGTTTGAGGATGTCCTGGTCGGCGAAGTGTGGCTCTGCTCGGGTCAGTCGAACATGGAGATGGGCATCAACACGGTTGACAATGGCGAGCAGGAAGTCGCGCGGGCGGACTACCCGAGTATCCGTCTGTTTCTGCTCCCGTGGAAGACGGCCGCCGAGCCCCAGTCGGATATCGAGGTCGATTGGCGGGTGTGCAATCCCGAGAACCTCGGCACCGGCGGCTGGCGCGACGTCGGCTTCTCGGCCGTCGCCTACTTCTTCGGCCGCGAGATCCACAAGGAAGTGGGGGTTCCGGTCGGCCTGATCGACAGCACCTGGGGCGGAACGCCTATCGAACCGTGGACGCCGCCGGAGGGCTTCGCCGCGGTGCCGGCGTTGGCGGAGATCGTGCGGACCATACAGGAAGCGACGCCGAAGTTCGAGCGTGAGATATCCGAGGCGCTAACGAGATACGAACAATGGCTCTTGGAAGCGCGGAGAGCCCGGGACGCCGGTAGACCTGTCTCGTCGCCGCCGGAGTGGCCCAAGCACCAACTCGACAATCACACGCAACCCACAGGGATCTACAACGCGATGATCCATCCCCTCGTGCCCTTCGGCATCCGCGGCGCGATCTGGTACCAGGGCGAATCGAACCACAAGGATGGCATGCTCTACTTCGAGAAGATGAAAGCCCTGATCGGCGGATGGCGCCAAGTGTGGGGCCAGGGCGAGTTCCCGTTCTACTTTGTCCAGATCGCACCGTTCGGCCACCTCTACACCGACGATCAGCTTCCGCGGCTCTGGGAGGCCCAGAACGCCGCGCTCTCCATCCCGAACACCGGCATGGCCGTGACCAACGACATCAGTGATCTCGAAGACATCCATCCGCGGAACAAGCTGGACGTCGGCCGACGCCTTGCTCTGTGGGCTCTGGCAAAGACCTATGGACGGGCAGACACCGTCTGCTCGGGCCCGCTATACAAGTCGATGAACGTCGAAGATGGCCGCATCCGCATCATCTTCGACCACGTCGGAAAGGGCCTCGTCGCCCGCGACGGTAAACCCCTCGACTGGTTCACTGTGGCCGGGGCGGATCACAAGTTCGTCGCAGCACAGGCGGAGATTGACGGCGACAGCCTCATCGTCTGGAGCGACGAGGTCTCACGGCCGGCAGCAGTTCGGTTTGCATGGAGTATGAAGGCCGAGCCCAACCTCATGAACAAGGAGGGCCTGCCCGCTTCAGCCTTCCGGACCGACGATTGGTGATCGATTTCAAACGCAAGTCTCGGTGCTGTCCGCAATCACCAAGCGGCCCGCGCTGCGATCCCCAAGCCATTCGAGAAACACCACGCAACGCGGCCCCGCAGGATGGCGGAACGGCTTGCGAGAGATCCGAATCATGACGGCGAACGTTGGACGAAGGTACGCGGACAACTCCTGAAGGCCAAGAAGGTCAAGCGGCAGAAGACCAGGGGCGGGACCGGGAGTTCGTAGACGGTTGCGTAGCGCGTTTCGTGGACGACCCGACTACGGCCGACACCGGCGACGGCGACTCGCCGATCGTTGACATGGGCGCCTACGAGCTCTCTTGCGAGACCTACCACCTCACCGGCGACATGGATTGCGACTGCGACGTCGACTTCGATGACGTCGACCCTTCGTGCTGGCGCTGAGCGGCCAAGCGGCGTACGAGGCCGTCTACCCCGACTGCAATTGG
>CAZUCH010000082.1:0-9472 GCA_964619045.1 uncultured Planctomycetales bacterium
GCGAAGAGCCTGTATGGCTGCGCGAAGACGACGACGCAACCGCTACCGGAGAGTCGTTGCCGCATGCCGCCGGCGATGAATGCGATACCGCCGCGCAGGAGGATACATAGCCAATGAGGGGCGCGACCGAATGTGCCAAACGTCTGAAGTTGGTCTTCAGCACACTGCGCTCGAAGTTGGGCAAAGTGAGCCGCCCGGCTTCCACGGACCCCATTACTCAACTGCTGCTTGGGATCCTGGCCCGCAACGTTCCGGAGAGCAAGGCTCGCGAGGGGCTGGACCGGCTGCGCGGCATGGTTGTCGACTTCAATGAGCTGCGAGTCATCCCCGCCATCGAATTGAGCGAGGCTCTCGATGACTTCCCGGACACGCGGCTGAAGTGCGAGGATATCTCGCGCGCGCTCAACGGTGTCTTCGCGACCGAGCATACCGTTTCGCTCGATGGGCTGGCCGACTTGGGTAAGAAGGAGCTGGCGGCTGTCCTCGATCAGATCGACGGCCTGGAAGCCTACTCGCGCGCCCGTATTCGGCTGCTTGGTTTGCAGCAGCACGCCATTCCGCTTGACGAAGCCATGTGGGCCCTGGCCCGCAAGATGCGAATCGTCGATCAGCGCTGTGATCTGGAGGTTGCGCAGGCTTTCCTCGAACGTCAGATTCCCGAAGACGACGCCCTCGAATTCATCGCTCTTCTGAGAAAGCAGGCTTGGGCCGAGTTGGGTGCGGCTGTCCGTGGCGGTAAGGTCGAGCGTATCATCAGCGTCCCGCCCGACCGCACGGCGCGCAACATGCTCCAGATGGTATCCGCCGGCGGCCTCACCCCGCTCGCTGATTCCGTCCCGCCGGTCACGGAACCCACCATATCCACCGAATCCGCGCCCCAGAAAGACAAGAGCGCCGCGCAAGCCACGCAGCGGGTGCCGGACAAGGACAAGGAAACGGTTGAGAAGAAGGCCCGGCCCAAGGCCGTCGTCAAGACCAAAAAAGCCCCGGTCGCAAAGCGGGCCAAGGGCGCACCCAAGGGGCAAGCGAAGACCAAGGCCGCCAAGAAGAAGACCAGGTCGAAGTCTAAAGTAGCACCAAAGTCCAAGACCAAGAGCAAGGCTAAGACCAGAGGCGGGGCCAAGCGCTCCCGCAAGTCCAAGTCCCAGGAATGACCACACTCCGCTGGGCGCGGCCGTTCCCATCACGGTTTGTGCCGCGCGAGCGAGTACTTGTCTAGCACCCACGGCACGGCTCGCTAGAATACCATGCAGTGGTACGCTCAGGACTCCGACAGCTCGACACGGGGCGGCGACCATCGCCAGCGGTAGGGAGTGAATTGCCTCGCGTCGGGCCGGACGGCGAGCGCAGTCGAGGATGGCATATGCCCAGGGACATTCATACACCGTGCGGTTTCTTGAATCGCGTCGCCACTACCCGGCCGATCATCGGCGCTGTTTCTCTGTTGATAGTCGGCGTTTGCGTTCTGACGGCTCGTGGAGAGGACCCGACTCCGTCGATGGCCCAGACGCCACTGGAGCAAATCCCAGTGGCGTCGGCTCCCTGGCGTCCCGGCGGTGAAGATGTTGGCGACAACCCCAACGTCATTGCACGCTGCGAATCCGCTCGCCGAAACGTCGCGGACGGCAAGTTCGTTCTGGCAATCACCGAGCTAGATTCCGCTCTCAGTCAGTCCGGCGGGGCCTGTTACGAAGTTTTCTATCTCTTGGCACAGGCCAAGCGCGGGGTGGGGTTTGATGGTGAGGCTCGTCTGGCCGCCGAATGTGCCGTTCGGGAGCAGCCCTCGGCGGTCGATGCCCAGGTCTTGTTGGCTCAACTTCATCGGGAACGCGGCCGCTTCGGGGCGGCGGCGGCTCGTTTTCGCGCCGCTACGATCGCCGGCGAAGACGATCGGAGGAATCCGGCCGTCACCGTGGCTTGGTACGGGCTGGGCGAGTGCCTGGAGCAGACCGGCTACTTGCGGGCGGCGGCCCAGGCGTTCGAGCGTTTTGATCTTGCCATCTGGAAGGAGTATCCCGAGCACCGGCGAGCCGCTGAGGTCGCCGTGATTCTCGCCGAGCATCCGTACGGTGCGATCGAGCAACGGCTGGACCTGCTCCGTCGCGTGAACGACCCGGACGAACTGGCCCGCACGGCCGATTGGGCCGTCAAAAGCCGTCCCAACGAGCCCTACCTCGCTCGTCTACAGGTCCGCACGCTGGTTGATGCCGGCCAAGCCGACCGGGCCTTTGAATACTGTCTGGCACGCCTGTTGGCGGCCGACTCGGATGGGAGGCAGCGCTCGCGCGGCGCTGCCTTGCTCGACTTGGCTCTGGAAGCCGGCCGCGCTGCCAACCGGCTTGATACCTGGACCGAGCAACTCGTGGCTGACGTAACCGACGGCCAGCATGGTGAGTTGGCGGTCGGCGTGGCCCGCGGGCTGGACGACCTTGAAATGCCCGAGTTGTCCATACCATTGTGGCGCGCGTTGGCAACGGCCCGCGCGGAGGATCTGGGCGCCGTCACCGCGTTGGCAGGCGCTCTCAAGGCCGCCGGGGACTTGGATGGCGCGCTGGATACGCTGATCGCCGCTCTGCGCGGCGCCGGCACTGAGGCCGACATTCCACCCGCTGAACTCCACGCCTGGATGCGTGATAGTCGCGGTGCGAACGATATCCTCCGGCGTGTGGAGGAGTTCACGGCGCGCGCCGATTGTGACTATGCCACGTACGCGGTCTTGGGTGTGACCGCCACCGCCGCGGGCGAGACCGATCTGGCCGAGCGGCTCTTAGGGAGCGCAATCGAGGGTCGTCCGGATTTTGGTTTGGCCCACGTCGTCTGGGGACGGATGCTGCTTGCGGATTATCACTGGGACGGCGCCCTTGAACATGCCGCCGCCGCTCTGGCATCGGCGTCTGAATCGCCGGCAGCCCTGCTGCTCGAAGGCGATGCTCTCGCGGGGCTGGATCGGTACGACGAAGCACGGGACGCTCTCAAGGCAGCCCTGGCCCAACGGCCCGAGGATGTTACGTACTTACTCGCGCTGGCGCGCTTAAGCCGCCAGACCAGCGATCTGCTTGGGGCCCAGCGCTACTTCCAGGAAGCCTGGTCGCTGGACCGCGCGCTGACAGCCGCGTTCGAGGAGTTGGTCGACACCTATCTGGAAGGCGGCAAGCTGGCGATTGCCCGCGTCTGCCTCAAGGATGCCGAGGCGTGCGATGTGCCGGACGACGCCCTGCGGCGTGTTCGTACCGCTTTGCGCTTTGCCGAAGCTCCGATGCAAGACGAACACCTGGCCGAGTTGGCCCGGCAGTTCGACGAGCACCCGGCCGACATCCGCACCGGGCTCAAGCTGGGGGCGGGTCTCTACATTCACCAGCGAATCGACGAAGCCTGGGCCGTTCTCCAGAAGTTGCAGGGCCTTGATGAGTCCATCCTCGAGCAAGTCCCACTGCAAGCGCGTCAACTGGTCAATTTGCTGGCGCGCGTGCATATGCGCCGCCTGGAAAACGTGGAGGCGATCGCGATTCTGGAGCAGGCCGCCGCCCGTCATCCGCGCCGCCGCGGCACGCTGCGCATGCTGGCCGACGCGTACGTGGCCGAGTTTCGGATCGACGAAGCGCGAGCCACGTTGCGGCGAATCCTGGATCTGGACCTCACGCCCGAACTGCGCGAAGCGTATCGCAGCTCACTGCTGGGTATGTACACGGAATTCGGGCAGCTCGACGAGGGCGCAACGATTGTCGATCAATGGGTGGCCGAGGAGCCCGAGAACGAGGCCTGGGCGCGTGCCAAGCTGCGCGTGCTGCTGGCGGCCGAAAGGGTGGATGAAGCCGTCGCGCTCGCAGCGCAGAGACTGGAACCCCTGACCGGGCAGTACGAGGAACTCAGCTCCGAGTTCAAGAAGGTGACGGAGTCGTTGCGTGACGACCCGGACAATGTTGACGACCAGGCACGGTATGAAGCTCTCCAAGCCGAACTGAGCGCGAACGTCACGGCCCTTTTTGAGCGCCGCTCGGACTACGTACAGGTCTGTCTTGACGGCGAGCGTTACGCCGAGGCCGAAACGCGCCTGCGGCATTGGCTTGAGGATCTTCCCGAGCAGCCGCGTATTCAGCAGTGGCTGATGGAGGTGTTGCTGGCGGCGAAGCAGGGCGAGAAGGCACTCGAGGTGCTCGGCGGCGTCATGGCGAAGACCCCCGCGGATGCTCTCCAGGCCTTTGTTTGGCGGGCGCGCTGCTACGCCGATCTCGGACGACTGGACGACGCCATCAGCGATCTGACGTCCCTGCTCGACGAGGAATTCGTCGACGCCAATCCGTCGGCGCGGCTCGAGGTTCGCCAGGCGGCGCTGGACCTCCTCGTCGAGGCCAAGGATTTTGAGCGGGCCCTGGCGCTGTGCGAACGCTGGCTCTCCGAGGTTGAGGATCGTGACCGCGTCGGGCGGTTGGAGGGACTAACGCTGAAGCGCTACGTACTTCTGACGGCCGATCGCGAGGATGAGAGCTTGGCGATTGGCGAGGAGCTTCTGGCCGCGCAACCAGGGGATCCCGGGCTGAGCAATGACCTCGGCTACGCGTGGGCCGACCGGGGCATGAACATCGAGCGGGCTTTGGAGCTGACGACGGCCGCCGTCGCCGCTGCGCCCAGCAACCCTGCGTTCCTGGACAGTCTGGGCTGGGTCTATTACAAGATGGGCGACTTTGCCGCCGCTCGCAAGCACATTGGCCGCGCCGTTCGTTTGGTTGATGGCCACGATCCGGTAGTGTACGACCATCTCGGTGACTCGGAGTTTCGGCTGGGTAATGCCGACGCAGCCCGCGATGCCTGGCAGACCGCGGCCACACTGCTTGAGGGGCAGGACGCCGCTCAACCTTCGGTGCGGCAGGGCGATCTGTTGGCGGCATTGCGGGGCAAGCTGAAGGCTCTGGCCGGCGATGAACACCCGGAAGTTGCCCCGCTGGCCGAGGCGCGTTAGCGATAGGAGGCTCTCTTGCCAGCACCGCTCGAGAACGAACGTGCCACCGACCAAGACTCCGCGTTGACGATCGCCCGGCGAGTAATCGCTGACGAGGCCGTTGCGCTGGGGATGTTGGCCCAGACGCTGGACGGCGATTTTGACGCCACCCTCGACACTCTGCTGCAAGCTAACCAGCAGATAGTTGTCAGCGGGCTGGGCAAGAGCGGTTTCATCGCGCAGAAGATCGCCGCCTCACTGACCAGCACGGGCACGCCCGCGCTCTTCATGCACCCGGTCGAGGCTCTGCATGGCGACCTCGGCATCGTCACCGAGCAGCACGCACTGATCGCGTTGTCGCGCAGCGGGAACACCGACGAGATTCTGCGTTTCGTGGCTCATTTCCGCCGCTTGGGCGGCCCGGTCGTCGGCATCACACAGAATCCGGAGTCGCGTTTGGCTGAGCTGTGCCGGCATGTTCTGTTGTTGCCCGACGTCCCCGAAGCCGGCCCGCTGAACCTGGCGCCCACGACTAGTTGCGTGACCATGCTCGCCGCCGGCGATGCCCTGGCGATGGCGCTGCTCCAACGTCGCGGCTTTGGGGCCGAGGATTTCGCGCAGTACCATCCCGAGGGCGCACTCGGCCGGCGACTTCTCACGCGGGCCGCGGACGTGATGCACTCCGGCGGGCAGTTGCCGATCGTGCGTGCCGATCATGCCTTCAACGACCTGATCATCGAGATGACGCGCACACGACTCGGATTGGCCCTGATAGTCGAGGCCGACGGCTCCCTCCTGGGCACTTTCACCGACGGCGACCTGCGCCGCATCTTCGAACGTGTCGCGGATCCGCGCTGCATCGACATTCGCACGGCGCATGCCAGTAGCCGTCGTTCGCCGGGCGCTCCGCCGGTGCCCATCTCAACGATCAAGGCCTCGCTGCCCGCGGTGGATTGTCTGCGGATCATGCGCGACGGTGAGATCACGAGCCTGGTGGTGACCGACGAGAACGATCAGCCGGTCGGCGTGCTGCGCCTCATGGATTTGCTCAACGCCGGCATCGGTTGACGCTCGCCGCGGTCACAGATCCAAGGCGACATCCAGGCAGGCTGCGGAGTGCGTTAGAGCCCCGGACGATATGCGATCCACTCCAGTGGCGGCTATGTCGGCCACCGTGTCGAGTGTCACGCCGCCGCTGGCCTCCAACTCCAGCTTGCCGCGCAGACCTTGCTCGTCCCGATAGGCGACGGCCTTCCGGATTGCGTCGGGACTGAAGTTGTCGAGCAACACAACATCAATGGTGGGAACCCGACAAGCCCCGGCCAATTGCTCCAGGCTATCCACTTCGACCTCGATGAACTTGGCAGCGGGAGCCGGCAACAGCCACTCGTTCAGCTCGTCAGCCAAGCCGTCGGGCGGTATGCCGGAGAGGTGGTTGTCCTTGATCAGCACGGCGTCATACAGCCCCAGGCGGTGATTGTGCCCCCCGCCGGCGCGGACGGCGTACTTGTCCAGCTCGCGCCAGCCTGGGATCGTCTTGCGTGTGTCCATGATCCGCACGGCGGGGTTGGCCGCGCGAGCGGCCTCGACGAAACGGCGCGTCAGCGTGGCTACGCCGCTCATGCGCCCGACGAAGTTCAACAACGTACGTTCGACTGTCAATACGCCGTCGCGCGGCCCGCACAGCAGCGCGGCGCACGTGCCGGGTGTCACCAGATCGCCGTCCGCACAGACCCGCCCTTGATGGGGCTCGGGGCGGAACTCGAATAATCGCCCCAATCGGCGGGCAAACACCTCGCAGATCATCGGCCCCAGTCCCAGGCCGCATATTACGCCGCTCTCACGGGCGACCACTCGGGCCGCGACCGCGCTGCGGCAAGCTGGCAGCAGCGCCGAGGTGATGTCGCCGGTGCTGCCAAGGTCTTCCTCGCAAGCCGACTCGACCAATCGCCGTGTTAGCTGTGACCACATTTTGAATCGCTCACGACTGATGCCATGCGTTATGATTCTCGCCGGTCCGCGCCGGCGGGAGGCGTGCGCCGGCCGTTACGCCGTTCGTCCGGGATGATCAGCCCCGTGAACCACGCCAGCCCGGCCGTGATGAGGCAGACGGCGAGATATAGGGGCACGGCGTAGCGCGTGCGGATGGCGGGCAGCGCGGAGCCGTCCGGTAGTGTCCGCACCCACGTCAAGAGCAGCCCGATGCCGGCGTATACCAACGTCAGCGCGTAGCACGCGAGCACGGTCTGCCGCACGGTGAATCCGCGCTGAACGAGTTGATCGTAGAAGTGGCTTCGGTCGCCCTCGAAGATCGACCGGCCGGCCATCCAGCGCCGACACATTGCCAACGCCGTGTCGAAGACGGGCAAGGCGAAGATCATCAGCGCCCCAATCACCCAGCGAGTCGTGCCGCGCTCGCCGAACAGCAGGATCAGCATCCCGCAGTTGTAGCCCAGCAGCACGCTGCCGGCATCACCCATGAATATCTTGGCCGGGTTGAAGTTCCACGGCAGAAAACCCAGCGTGGCCCCCAACATGCCGATAGCCAGCACAAGTCGTACCGGGTCGCCCGTATCGCTGTAGTTCCAGGCAGCCAAGTGCGAGGCCAGCAGGAAGAAGCCCACCGAAATGATACCCGTCACGCCCGGGCACAGCCCGTCCAGGCCGTCGATCAGATTGGCCGAGTTGCAGGCCCCCAAGACGATGAACACGCACAGCGCAACGGATATTGGCACGCTAATCCACGCCGGCAGCGTCATTCCCAGCCCGCTCACGGACGACACGCCGATCAAGAACGAATCGACTAGTCCGAAGCCCGCTCCGCTGAAGATGATCGCCAGCGTGATCACCACCCCCCCAACGATCAAGCGCGTCTTTGGTCGCACGCCCCGCGTGTCGTCCACCAACCCCAGGATCGACATCGCCACGCCGCCCAAGAGCAGCGGCAGCATGATCTGCCAGCGGCATACGCCCGACACCATGGCGACCACGCCCACGAGTACCCAAGCGGCACAAATGGCCACACCGCCGAGGTACGGAGTCGGCTTCGCATGTGGCTTGAGCTTTTTGTCAGGTATGTCCAGCACGCCAAAACGGTGCGCGGCCCGGATCGCCAGCGGCGTCAGGAAAACCGCCGCCACGAAACCGATCAAGCCCAGATGCTGATACTGCTTCAGAATGTCGAGCAGCGCTTCCATGCGGCGTCAGTATAGCATCGCCACCACGTCTGGACAGGGGGCGGCCAGTTCATCGTCCATCGCGCGCCAGCCTGCGGTACTCATCGGCGTACAGCTTCCATACGCTCTGTTGGTCGAAGTGCTCCGCTACCCAGCGGCGACCGGCGGCGCCCATCGTGCGGCGCAGGTCGGCGTCCGCGACGAGCCGGCGCAGGGCGTCGCCCAGCCGGTCAACGTCGCCAACCGGGAATTGCAGGCCCGTCACACCCGCTTGTACCGCATCGCGGCAGCCCGTGGCGTCGGTAGTGATTGTCGGCAGCCCCACGGCGGCGGCTTCCAGCAGCACGTTCCCCAGCCCTTCCCGGTGCGTTGGCAGAACAAAGACGTCCATCGCCGCCAGGCACGGCACCGGGTCCGTCTGCCAGTGGATATGTACGATGTTCGGGTTGTTCTCCACCGCCTCGATGATTCCTGGGGGCGGGCGGTCACGCTGCTCGTAATCGCCGACCAGCGCCAGCACGAGTTCCGCATCCGGCGTGGTGGACCGTAGTTGTTCGAACGCACGCACCAGCTCGACGAGGCCCTTGTCTCGTGTCATGCGCCCCATGAAGCCGATCACGACGGCGCCGGCGGCAATGCCATGCGCGGCCCGCACGGCGCTCCCCAGCGAGCGTCGCGCTGGTGCGAAACGTTCCAGATCAACGCCGTTGTAGCTTCCGCTGCCCAGCACACTGATGCTGCCCGGCCGGCACAAGCCATCCTCATAGGCCACCTCGCGGGCGGAATCGGATATGCTGATGGTCTGGTGGGCCAACCGGCACGGAATCGCCGCCGAGGCCCGCAGCACTCGGCCGCGCCAGCCCCGCTGCCCCTCGTACGCTAGCCCACGCAGTACGTGAATCGTGCATGACACGCGCGCCAGCCAACCAGCGATCGAGCCCACCAGGGCGGCCTTGGGCGTGGAAACCTCGACCACGTCGAATCGCTCGCGGCGGAAGAGCCGCCAGAGGCTGAAGATGGCCCGCAGATCGCTCATGGGAGTGATTGAACGCGTCAGACGGACCGTGTGGAGCCGGACTCCGCGAGCACGAATGTCGTCGTCCAGCTCGGAGGGGGCACACACGACGGTTACGTCGAAGCCCTGCTCCCGAAGGTACTCGAGCCGCCCACGATAGAGCGATTGGATCGAGGTGCCGACCGTGGTGACAATGCATAAGCGCAGCTTGTCTCCCGCCGGCGGCCGACCTGCATCCGCGGCGTTCTCCACGTTTGCCTGTGTGGGTGTCTGGTCAGTGGACATCGAGCCGATATGCTAGCGGCTAGGCGGAACGTATGAAACCGCCGCCGATGATCTCGCAGG
>CAZUCH010000083.1:0-9328 GCA_964619045.1 uncultured Planctomycetales bacterium
TGGACCTGTTTGCTAATCGCAAGGCGATTGTTGGGATGATCCATGTCGGGGCGTTGCCGGGGACGCCTCGGAATGCCGCGCCGATCGAGCGGATCGTTGGCCAGGCGGTCGCCGAGGCCGAGTTGTACACCGAAATGGGGCTCGACGGCCTGCTGATCGAGAATATGCACGACGTCCCGTACCTGTGCGGACAGGTTGGCCCGGAGATTGTCGCCGGGATGACCGCCGTCGGCGTCGCGGTCCGCCAAGTTGGTCCGCTGCCGCTCGGCGTTCAGATTCTCGCTGCAGCCAATCATGAAGCTCTGGCGACTGCCCAGGCCTGCGGGGCGGCCTACGCGCGCGTCGAGAATTTCGCCTACGCCCATGTCGCCGACGAGGGCTTGATGCCCATCGCCGAGGCCGGGCCGCTGCTGCGCTATCGCCGACGGATCGGGGCCGAGAACATCCGGCTAATAGCGGACGTGAAGAAAAAACACTCCAGCCACGCGATCACGGGCGACGTTTCGCTGGCCGAGGCCGCTCGGACCAGCGAGTTCTTCGGGGCCGACGGTCTGATCGTCACGGGGATCGCGACGGGCGAGCCGGCCGAGGTCGAGGACGTGGCGACTGTCAGAAACGCCGTAAGTGTGCCCGTGTGCATCGGTTCCGGGCTGACGCCGGAGAATCTGGAAGCTCTTTGGCCGCATGCGGACGTGTTCATCGTTGGGTCGTATTTCAAGGCCGGCGGTCTGTGGTCGAATGCGATCGATCGCGAGCGTGTGGGGCGTTTCCTGGAGGTCGTGGGGCGGCTGCGCGACTCGGCAACCGCTTGACCCGAGGTCGAGCGTGGGATATCTCACCATCCGCGGATACGCTCGTAACCTAAGCTCGGCCGGCGGCTAACATACAGTCTGGCATTCTGGAAAGTCGAACGTTGGAGGATCGAGCCGTGGCGAAACCGAAAGTCGGTGTGGTCGGCGGAGGGGTGGTCGGCGGGGCCATGGAAGCGTTGTGTGGGCCGAAGACGGTCGTATACGATCCGTACAAGCCGGAGTTGGCCGGCAACAAGGACGCGATCAACAAGTGCGACGTGGTCTTCATCTGCGTGCCGACGCCGATGTCCGATGACGGGCACTGCAATACGTCGATCGTTGAAGAGGCCGTGGCCTGGATCGAGGCTCCGCTGATGATCATCCGCTCGACCGTGGCCCCGGGCACTACCGACCGTCTGTGCGAGGAATACGACAAGCACATCGTCTTCCAGCCCGAATACCTCGGCGAGACCGTGGGGCACATGTTCGGCAACATGGCCGAACGCGAGTTCGTCGTTCTGGGCGGCACGCCGGAAGACGTCTCGGCGGCGGCCGACTTCTACAAGCACTACTACAACTCGATGGTCAGGATGTACTTCTCCGACGCCATGACGGCCGAGGTCTGCAAGTACATGGAGAACGCGTTCTACGCAATGAAGGTCACCTTCGTGAACGAGTTCTTCGACATCGCGAATGCTCACGGCGTTGATTTCAACGTCCTGCGCGAGCTATGGCTGGCGGACACGCGCATCAGCCGCGATCACAGCTTCGTGTACGCCGACAATCGCGGATTCTCCGGCAAGTGCTTGCCCAAGGACTGCAACGCGATCATGTATTCGTCGCGCGAGAAGGGCTACGAGCCGAAGTTCATGGCGGCCTGCCTGAAGATCAACGACGAGTTTCAGGCGCTAAACAAGAGCAAGTAAGCCCCAAGCCGACCATCTGTGGCACCGGCGTCCGGCATGTGGAGAGTAGGCCCGCCAGTGGAAGGTAGGATGCGTCTTGACGCATCGCCCGCTTCACTGGCTGAGCGGCTCACTGAGCTTCGCCACCCACTGGCTCACATCACGCCCCCAATACACGACGACCAACGCGGCCGCGACCCACAAGACGATCGCCGCTTGAAACGGCCGGTCGTGGAGCACTACGGCGGTCGGCCCGTCCACACGCCCATGCTCGACCAGCAGCGCGAATCGGAAGATCGCGTAAACCACCAGCGGCAGCGTGTACAGCAGGTAGTTCGTCCCGAATACGTCCAGAGTACGCGCATCGGTCGAATAAAGCACGAAGCTGACGACCGCGATGCCCGCCGTAAGTGTGGTCATGTGGTTTAGCAAGTCTGGCGTGTAGGCCGCCAGCGTCTTGCGGTGGCTGGCCGCGGACGCGCCGTTATCGTCGGCCGCGAGGACGTCCAACTCGCAGCGCCGCTTGCTGAAACCCATGAACAGGCACAGCGTAAACGTACAGAGCACCAGCCAGTGCGAGATGACCACCTGCGCCAGTACCGCGCCGGCGATAGCCCGCAGCACGAATCCAATGCCGATTATGATCACGTCCAGCAGGACAACCTGCTTGAGGCGCAGCGTATAGGCCGTCTGCAGAGCCAGGTAGGCCAGCATGATGGCGAAGAAGCCGTGATTGAGCCCGAATCCGCCGCCCAGCCCTAGCACGAGCAACACTGCCGCCAGGAGCCAGGCCGCCCCAACCGAAACACGTCCCGACGCGATCGGGCGGAGGCGCTTACGCGGGTGGAGTCGATCTTCGTTGCGGTCGTGGAGGTCGTTCAGCACGTAGACCGCGCTGCTGACCAGGCAGAAGCAAACCAGCCCGAGCAGAACTTCGACGACGGCCTGCCCGTCGGTCAGCTTCTGTCCGAAGACCAGCCCCGCCAGCAGGAACAGGTTCTTGGTCCACTGCCCGGGGCGTAACAACTGGACGTACGGCATCAGCTCTCCACTTCACCGCCAGACCGGCACGAGTTCTCCGCTCCACTGTCCGGCTGGCACAGTCACCGCGACGTGCGCCACCATTCAGTCGGCCATTGTGGGTCGCGAGCGCACTGCGGTCAACGCAGCGCGCCACCCCAAGCGTTTGTGGGACCGGTTTGTAACCGGTCGACCGTAGGGGCCTGAAGTACCAACCGCTACTCGGTCGCCAACCGCTGGTCCGGCTGGACCTTGGTTGGCAGGGTCCAGGACGCGCCGCCTTCGATGTCCAGCACGCCGCCGATCGCCCCGGTTGCCGGAACGCGCAGCACGGCCCGCCGACCGTCGACCGCCAGATGCACGGCGAGTGCATCGCCGGCAGGTGTAATGCGTGCCTCGGGGCTGGTCTCCGAGCTTGCGACGTCGGTGACCAGTATGGTCACGAAAGTGCTCGGCAAGGTCGTGGCGGCGGGCTCGATCTCGATCCGCCCCCAGTGTGGACGCTGGCCGAATGTCTGCCCCAACAGCGTCGGCGCCTCCAGGCGGTACCAGGCGTTGAGCGTCTCTCGGCGTGTGGCGGGGACGATCAGGTGCTCGTACCCGTCCGCCGCGCCGCCGGTGTAACGCCGATCGGCGTGCGGTCCCGATGGAACGAGCAAGTTGCGAGCCGGACCACCCACGACACGAAGCGCTCGCGGCGCCGGCAGAAGCGACTTCATCCACAGCGCCCCGTCGCGATCGGTCCAACGCAGCCAGTCTGCGCTGCTGTAGTCCCAAACGCCGGCGTCGTTGGTCGGGCCCGCGATGCGAGCGGCGTCCTGCAAGTCGGAGCCCTCGACCTGCGGGCGCGCTGGAATGTTGAGCACCCATGTGGGCTGTGCGCGGGTCTTCCCTGGAACCACGCGGTCGACGACGACCAGCACACGGTCCAACAGGAACACGAACTCGCGGGTATACGCGCTCAGCACATCGCGCTCATAGGCCGGAGCCAGGTCCAGCGCCAGATAGGCCGCCCCGTCCCGCTGGCCATAGGCGATCCGTGTCCCCGTCTGACGCCCTTGGGCGACCGGCGTGCTGACAAAATCGTGGCACGTGTTCTCGATGCAGCGCTGCCCGCCAACGGGGCGGTAACGCTTGCCGTACCAGCGTGTCAGCGTGACCGGATCCCACATCAGCAGACAATTGTGGGCGATTGTGGACGTGAAGTACTGCTCGAAATCGAAGTCCTGACGCTCGTCCCCCAGGTGCTGTGAGCCACCCTTGCTGGGCACGGCCTCGAACGCCACGCCCTCGCCGCCCGCCACCGTGAGACAGCCGCCGCGCCGGATCAGAAAGTGCCCCGCGTCGAAATGCTGCCGGCGGCGCAGAAACGCCCCGCCCGTGTCGACCCAGATAGCCGTGGCGTGCGGCCGGCTGCGTCCCCGCAAGATAACCGCGCCGCCCAGGTCGCGGGCTGTTGGCAGACGCTCGACGGCGCACCGCGCGATCGCCGAGATGTCGAATACGATCGGAACCCAACGCCACACCGTCGGCAGAGCCAGTGACGATGAACCGTGCAGGTCCGCCTCGACGCGCCCGGCCAGCAGCGCCGCCGATGGATCGCCCGTGCGCGTCGCGATCAGGTGGGCCGTGATCGGTAGCAGCGCGTCCGGGGACGCCGCCGGCGACAGAGGGGCGCTCGTCCCGTCCTCGCGAATGAAGTTGCTTTGCAGGGCGGGATGCGCGAGCGCGGCCAGTACGTAGTGCTCCAACCAGCGTCCGACCGTCGGCGTGTATTGCGGCCACTGCTCTTGCCCCAGGACGTGCCCCGCGATCTCGATTGCCAGTGCCGTGTCGCACTCCTCGCGCGGACCGGCCGTCGGGCTGGTCGGGCACAGCCCCCGCCACTCGACAAAAACCGGGAACGTCGTACGGAAATACTCACGGCCGGCAACGAGCAGCTGTTCACGCAGCTCCAACCAGCTCGGGCTCGGCTCGTCGCGCTCGTCCACCGCTACCGCCAGCGCCAACGCCGCCAACCGGTCTCGAAAACGCCGCGGCTCCAGGGGACTGTCGGCCGGCGTGAGCGGCTTCAGCCGCTTGCGAACCGTGAGTAGAAACTCACGCCGCGCCGCTGGGTCGAGATCGTCCCAGCACCAATCGAGTGCCAGCACAAGCTCGACCAGGTCGATCGTGGATAGTGGCGGGTGCTCGAGCTGCGTGTTGATCAGCCGCAGCCGGTCTCCGTCCGCCCGGTCCAGGGGATCGATCAGGTGTAGGAATGCCATTGCGGGCAGTTCGCCCGGAAGAACATCGGTCCCCATCTGACCGGCGAAGCAGGATCGCAACGCCTGGAAGTCGGCCGCCCGAGCCCCGAAACGTCCCCAGTCCAGCGACGCATCGGCCAGCTGACCAACGCCGCAGGAATGCCGCAGACGGGCGACTGAGCTTGAGTCAATGAGCAGGCCTGGATGCTCCCCACCCCGTGCGGCGACCAGGCAGCCGCCCACGATGAGCAATGCGATGGACAATGATGGTCGGCGGAGCGCGGCGGGAATCTGCAAGACGGTCCTCCTCAACAAGCCGTTCAGCGTGTAGCGTGACTGCTGGTGCCGCCAGCGCCAAGAGCGCGCGATCGAAGATTGCCCTCGACACTTCCGCCGATGGGCGGGGCGCGCTTGCGGCTGCCGGGCTCTGGCTCGACCCTGTGAGGTCGCCAAGGACGAACGAGATGGGTGCCCCACCCTTGAGCGCGGCGGAAGAGTGGAACTATGAAGCGGAGGTCGAGCCAACTGGTTCGAGGTTCCTATCGAACCCCATGCCGATCGCGTGATCCTGGCGCCCCCCTGCCGCAGGCCACAATCGGCGGTGCATCCTTGCATCCGAGCCGCGATTCGGGCATGATGAGCGTGTTAGGTTGTGTCGATCCGGGGCGGCAACGGCTTGAAGCCGACGGCCAGGCCGCTTCGTATGTGTGCCCACGAGCGCGGGATGTGGCGAGGCTTCAATCGCCGGCGCGCGACGGGGCATGGTTCTCGCGAGACGACTCTCAAGAGGGTTAAGAGAATGAAGCCTGCCAAACTCCTGGTTCCCATCACTATCGTGCTGTTGACCGTCGGTGCCTGGGCCGATCCCCCCACCACCTTCGACCTCCGAAACGTCGGCGGCGAGAACTACGTCACCGGCGTCAGAAACCAGACCGGCGGCACCTGCTGGACACACGGCGCCATGGCCGCCATGGAAGGCAATATGCTCATGACCGGCGCCTGGTCCGACGCCGGCGAATCCGGCGAGCCAAACCTCGCCGAATACCACCTCGACTGGTGGAACGGATTCAACCAGCACAACAACGACGACATCGACCCGCCCAGCGGCAGCGGCCTCGTCGTCCACAACGGCGGCGACTACCTCGTCACCGCCGCCTACCTGACGCGCGGCGAAGGCGCCGTGCGCGATATCGACGGCCAATCCTATAGCTCGCCACCCCTACGCCACGACCCCAGCTACCATTACTTCTACGCGCGGGACATCGAGTGGTACACCCTCGGCGAAGACCTGGCGGGCATCGACCTCATCAAGCAGAAGATTATGGACGAGGGCGTCCTCGGCACGTGCATGTGCTACGACGGCAGCTTCATATCCGGCTACATCCACTACCAGCCGCCCACCAGTACGCTCCTGCCTAACCACGCGATCTCAATCGTCGGCTGGGATGACTTCAAGGACACCCAGGCCCCGCTCGACGGCGCCTGGCTCGTCAAAAATAGCTGGGGCAGCGGCTGGGGCTTCAGCGGCTACTTCTGGATCTCCTACTACGACAAGTGGAGCTGCCGCGAGCCGTTCATGGGAGCCGTCTCGTTCCAGGACGTCGAGCCGATGGGCTACTCGCACGTGTACTTCCACGATTATCACGGCTGGCGCGACACCATGACCGACGCCTCCGAGGCCGTCAACGCCTTCACCGCCGCCGACGGATCAGTGCTGCGCGCCGTCAGCTTCTTCACCGCTGACGACGACGTTACCTACACCGCCGCCGTGTATGACCGGTTCGAAGGCGGCGAGCTGCTCGACCTGCTCACGACCCAGACCGGCACGATCGACTACACTGGCTTCCACACCATCGATCTCGATGCGCCCGTGACCTTGACCGTCGGCGACGAGTTCTACATCTACGTCGAGCTATCCGCCGGCGGGCACGCCTACGATCGCACGTCGGACGTTCCAGTTCTCCTGGGCGGCAGCGGCCGCACGATCGTCGAGTCGGTCTCACATCCCGGCGAAAGCTACTACTTCTCCGGCGGCCAGTGGCTGGACCTCTACGACTGGGTGCATCCGACCTGGGGCAGCCACAACGCCAACTTCTGCATCAAGGGCCTCACCGCCGACGCCGGCCTCAAGGTCACGCCCGACGACGATCTGAGCGCCAGCGGCGGCCACGGCGGCCCGTTCATTCCGGAGGACAAGGACTATCAGATCGAGAACATCATGGACTCCGCCATCGACTATGAAGTCACGGTCGAGGACGGGATCGACTGGGTCACAATCACCGGCGATGTGTCAGGGAGCCTGCCGGCGCTGGGTACGGCTGATGTGGCGGTCACTATCAACTCCGACGCCGACATGCTGCCGCCGGGCGACTACAGTGCCACGATCAGCTTCACCAACCTGACCGACCACTTAGGCGATACCCAACGCCAGGTTCTGCTGCACGTTGACAGCGCCACCCTCGTTTACATGTGGACCATGGACAGCGACCCGGGCTGGGATACCGCTGGCCAATGGGCCTGGGGGCAGCCCACCGGCAATGGCGGCCAATACGGCAACCCCGATCCCACCAGCGGATACACCGGCCCCAACGTCTACGGCTACAACCTCAACGGCGACTACGCCAACAGCCTGCCTGAGACGCATCTCACCAGCACGGCGATCGACTGTGCGAATCTCGCGGACGTCAGGCTAGAATTCTGGCGCTGGCTGGGTGTCGAGCAGCCGCTCTACGATCACGCTTACGTCCGCGTGAGCAACAACGGCACAAGTTGGACCACGCTTTGGGACAACGCCGTCGAGATTACCGACAACGCTTGGACCAAGGTCGAACTGGACCTTTCCGCTGTTGCCGACGGCCAGGAGACCGTCTACCTGCGCTGGACTATGGGGACAACCGACACCGCCTGGCAGTACTGCGGCTGGAACCTGGACGACATCGCCATCTGGGCCGCACAGACGCTCACCCCGGGTGACATGGACTGCGACGGAGACGTGGACTTCGACGACATCGACCCGTTTGTGCTGGCATTAGGCGGCGAAGAGGGCTACCTGGCCGCGCATCCCGATTGCCAGTGGCTCAACGCCGACTGCGATGGCGACGGCGACGTCGATTTCGACGACATCGACGCGTTCGTGGCCCTGATCGGGTCGTAGGCCACCGAGTAAGTAACTAAGCAACAAGGTGCTGGTACTTGGGGGGGGCCGGCGCGGGGTTTCTCTGTTCAGTTGTCGTGGCCGGGCGTCGGTTGCCGGGGCCGCGTGGTTTGTGAGTCCACGACGTTTCGAAGCCGGTCGGCGGTTGTCGCTCAGCGTGTCACCCGCATTACGGCCTCTGGCGGAATCTCCGATGAGGTTGGGGGGAGTTTTCTGACACGTTCTTCCTTCGGGAGGGCTGTCGGAGGCGGTCACGAACTGCGGCGTCATGGAAGGAATAATTAGTGATGTCCCCGTTGTTTCCGCCGTTGTTTCCGTTGTTTCGGTCCAGCAGTTGTATCATCGCGCCGGAGCGGACAGCGATACGATGCAGCGGCCAGACAGGTCGTACTCGCGACAAGGCGGGGCGTTTTGCCTTGCTATCAGGTTTGTCAATCGGATAGAGTGGTTGATTGGGGCCTGACAACCAGAGAATCCTATCTGATGGAGGCAAGCAAACGTGAAGACGCGATTAATCCGCACCGCAACCATCGTGACAGTTCTGTTGATGGCGACGACCATATTGAACGCCCAGACGCCGGCGGGCACCGCGTTCACTTACCAGGGCCAACTCAAGCTGCTTGGTACGCCGCTGAACGATACGGCAGACTTTGAGTTTTTATTATGGGACGCGGCTGAGGATGGGAATCCGGTCAGTTCACTCTGGTTGCAGTACGGTATGCACGTTGACGGCGGGCTGTTCACCGTGCCATTGAATTTCGGCAGTGCAGTTTTTGATGGCGAGGCGCGCTGGCTGGAGATCGCCGTGCGCACTCCGGCGGGGAGCGGGAGTTTCACGATACTGAGCCCACGGCAGGAGCTGATGCCAGTTCCGTACGCGCTATACGCGTTGAATAGCCCAGGCGGTTCAGGCTACTGGGCGGCCAGCGGCGACGACATTTACTACGACGCCGGCAAGGTCGGGATCGGTTGGGCCGGCGCGGCATTCCCGTTGGACGTGCGTTCTTCCGGAAGCACGGCACTCTACGCATACAACTCGGCATCCGGCCAGGCCATTGTCGCTTCAAGTGCTGCCGGTACTGCAATCGTTGCGAACTCCAGCTCTGGCTCGGGAGACAAGAGGGTGGTTGATGCCGCGATTGCCAATCCTGACGGCTTTGCCCTCTACGGCCTCAATGAGGCGGAAGAAGGCGCTGCCTGCGCGGTGTACGG
>CAZUCH010000084.1:0-9323 GCA_964619045.1 uncultured Planctomycetales bacterium
CAGACTGTAGCCAGCCCGCTGAGTGGGCATGCGTTGGGTTGGCAGCAGGCGATCTTCTGACCGGCGACGGCAAGAAAGAGGAGATCGTCGCCGTCGCCTCCGACCGCATTGGGCATCCCACACGTATTTCAGTCATTGACCCACGCACGCGACGTATCCGATCGACCTTCTGGCACTTGGGGAACATCGAAGGCGTCAGCGTGTGGCCGTGTGGCATCGATGATAGTCGATCCGCCATCGTCGCATGGGGATTCAACAACGCGCTCGATGGCTTTGGTGATCCGCCGCCGCCAGACGACAAACTGCGCGGAGACAAGCGGTTTCCAGCCACCTACGGATTCGTGCCGGTCGTGATGATCCTGGATCCAACCAACATGAACGGCCAGGGCCCCCCAAGTAATGCCCGACCCGAATTGCGGGATCTGCCACCGGCCAATCTCCATGCGTATGCGTTTCTGGATGTGCCGGGTTCCAAAAACGCCACTTACTACGACGAAGATGAGTCGCGGTACGTCAATCCTGAACCGGATGAGACCTACTACATCCGCGCCATCGACCACACACCTTGTCCCCCGGACGATGGCAAGGAACCGTGGCTACAGCTCACGATTGGGAACACGGATGGGCCTGCCCCGTTAGCGATTCCCGTGCAAATCACAGTGGATCGAAGGCTCGCATGGCGCGGCGCGACCCGCACACAAGGTGCTCCGAATACCCGGACGGAGGACTTCTGGCGTGCGAGGTGGCATCGGATCGCTCCCCTCACCGAGGATGTTGCCCAGTGAAAGGTGCCACAGGCTCGTCCCCCATCCCGCTGGGCATCCGTTGAAGAGGCGAACACAACAGGATGGGGGATTCTCACCATTACATTCACTGCCGTCGACGACTAGCTGCGAGGAGCCCGGCACAGGCCAACAGAGAGAGTGTGGCCGGCTCTGGAACAGGGTAGATTGACGCCGTCAGCGATCCGCTGTTGTCTGGATAGTATATGTCGGCAATGTGCAGGGGAATCGGACTCCCTTCACCAATAACCTGCGTCCAGTACTTGTGACTGGGACTGAATACATGCGGATGGAAGGTAGCAAAATCCACGATTGGATCTGGATCATCCAGCGGCGACCCCCACCAATCACGGTCTTCACCATTGATGACCAGGTCGAGGTTTGAGTCATCTTCTCGCTCCTCGTACCAATCCCAGATACCACCATAGACATCGTAAGCCCATTCCGCGTCCGCCCAGTGCTCTCCAGGATAGCCGAACCGGTACGTTCCCTCGGAGAGAATCCAGTACTCGACGCCCTCCTCAAGAACGGTGGACGATTGCACAAGCGTGCCATCAGCCGGCACCGTGATCGTCTCCAGGGCCGGCGGGATCGGCGACTCAGCAATCGCAATACCACCAGAAAGCAGAACGACTACAGCAAGCAATACGATCGTCTTCACAACATTTCCTCCTTCGAAACATGAGACCATAGCTCAGCGTCTTGCCCGCGTGCCTACATGGCGAACGGACCGTTCCCCATATCCTGATGACGGCACCAGTCGAGCCGACCGACTATCGGCGCCCACGTCCAGGACGCGGGGAACGTACATGTGAAGAGACGACGGCTTGGCGCAGGTCTAACAAAATTCCTGAGTTTCTTGAGACGGAGGCCCGGACGTGGACGAGGTGGCCGATGTTCCACCCTCCGCCTCGCTCGCCTTGCTACAGCTTCGTCAAGAAGCGCGTGATCGAAACAAGCAGCCCCCGTAGCGTTTTCAGCCCGCGATGGCAGATCATGTACGTCGCATCCTCAGACTTGTCCAGCCGCCGGGCGATTTCGGCGAACGAGACCCCCTGGAGGAATCGCCAGCGGATCACGTCGCGCTGGGCGTCGGGCAGGCGAGCCAGGCTCGACATCACCGCCGCAACCGCCTCCGCCTGGGCAACTTCCCGGCTCGGCGTACGGTCGGCCGCGGCCAGTTGCCGCACCAAGCCCGGATACGAACCGCTGGGCGACGCGGCCAACGGCACCTCGCGTGCTACGTCGCGTTTCTGACGCCGTAACTCGCGCTCCATGTCGCGTAACTGATTGAGCGCCACCGTTTCGAGCCACTTGTAGAGATGGCCGGCATTCTCCAGCCGGGGCGGCGTGGCTCCCGAGCGAGCCTCCGATCCCCGTCGGGTCGCCGGGCGGCCGTCTGCTTCCGCCTCACCGCCCTCGGGCTCGGCGCAGAACGTCTTGAACGCCACCACGTATGCCTGCTGGAGAATGTCGTCGGGATCAACACGGTTAACCAGCGCCGCCGAGCGCGCCTGTGCTACGGCCCGGTAGAGCGTGTCGTGGCAGTGGACGATCAGCCTTTGCAGCGCATCGGCGTCGCCGCCGGCAGCACGCTCGGCATCGTTCAGTGGCCGCTCTTGACCCATGCCGCCATTCTCTCCGACGAAACCACATCCAGCCAGCCCCGCGCGGAGGTCATGGGGACGTTGCCGCGGACGGAACGCAGTCGGGTTGGATCGGATGTTGACCGGAACGCTATTCGGCTGACCCGCCGTCGGGATGGTGAGCAAGTTGGTCGCGGATCTTGGCGGCACCCTCATAATCCTCGCGTGCCAGGGCTTCGCGTAGCTCCGACTGGAGGCGTGTCGGCGTGTCGGCGGGCATCTGCTCAAGGATTTCGGCCCGCAGGTTTTCCAGTGTCTCCAGCTCAGTTGCGACCGGGCTGCTGGCCTCTTCGCCCGCGTCCGCGTCCATGCTCTCGTCTGCGTCCATGTCCGCGTCTGCGAGCTGCTCCAACTCGATGCAGCCCGCGTCAACGATCTGCAGGGCGTCGCCGTGACGCTGTTGCTCCATGGCTAACTGCGCCCGGGCGCGTGTGCGCATCATCATGACATAGGCCTGCTGGGGGGCGAGCACGGTCCGATCATGCTCGGCGGCGGCGTAGCGCTCGCACAACGCGATGACTCGCAGGTTACGTTCGGTGTCTGACTCGACGCCGTCGTATTCCTCGAGCACGAACAGCGAGAGGTAGCGCTGGTAGTAGAGGTACGCTTCGTGCCTCAGGTCGCGGCAGTCCTCGGGCGTGAGGATGAAATCCTCGTCGTCACCGTAAGTCTCAATGTGATTGTGGAGCCGCTGTTCGTGATAGTCGAGCAGGGACTCTTTACCGTGAGGATGCTCGCCGTCCGGTCGGCCGTGGCATTCGAGCTGTAGCACTCCGAGGTCGATGCGGGTCTGCAGTTTCTCTCGCCCGTCGCGGCCGATGATTTTTCGGACCGAGATCTTGCCCGGCTCGAAGTCCCACCCGTCGAGTATCGCTCGTAAATCGCGTATCATCACACACAGCGTATCGGTTCAGGATCGGGGCCTGTTCAGCCGGCGCGCCCGGCAGCGGGCCGCCCCCCGCCGGACCTGCGCCTGGGAGTTGCGTTGTCCGATGCGGATCATTGCCGGAAAGTTTCGTGGTCGCAGTCTTGCCACGCCGGCGGGTCGCACGACTCGTCCGATCACCGATCGCGTGAAGGAGACGCTGTTCAACATGTTGGGCCATCGCTGCGCGCTGCCGGGCTCATTACCGGACTTTGCGGTGCTGGACCTGTTCGCCGGTCCAGGCAGCATGGGGATCGAGTCGTTGTCGCGCGGGGCGGCGAGCTGCACGTTCGTCGAGCGCGATCGTCGGGCACTGAAATGCCTGCGGCAGAACATCAAGACCCTGGGGCTGGAGGGTGTCAGCACGATCCTGGCCGATAACGCTTGGACCATGCGTGATGTTGCGCCGGCTGGCGGGTTTGGTCTGGTGTTCGTCGATCCGCCGTATCGCGACGCCGATGACCCGCTGCGCGTGTTTGACCTGCTGGAGCGGCTGGCTCCGAGCCTGGCCGATGGCGGCCTGCTCGTGTTCCGTCAGGACGTTCGATCGACCCCGCCGCCGGTGAGAGAGTTGCGCGCGTTGCGACAGTTGGATGAGCGCCGGTGTGGCTTGATGCGCTTGCTGCTGCTGGAGCCGGCGAGGCGTTGATCTCAGGGGGCAGGCGGTATTCCCACTATCTTGTAGCTCTCGTCGGCATATACCACCGGCAGTTCGGTCGGCGTGTGGGCGTGCAGGACGGCGTACGTGGCGCCGTATCTTCGCCCGGCCAGCAGTACTCGCTCCGTCGGGATGGTCTGGTACGCCTCCTCCCACTGGCGGCAGGCCGCGTAGCCCGTGCCGTCCACGTCGCCGTAGCAGTCGATCGAACGCCTGTACCACTCGCCGATCCCTTCTTCCGCGAAGGTCACGCTGATGACGTCCACTACGATGGCGCGGCGTGCCGTGCAGCGAAAGCGACCGAACTGCGGCGGTGTCAAGAAGACAGCCTCTGCCGGCAGATTGGCTAGCGCGAAGGCGGCCGCCGCGTCGCCCGGGGCATGTCCCTGATCGAGTGTGATGACATGGCGGTCGGGGGCCAGTAGCTCGGACAGGATGGGCACGCGCCCGTTTGCCAGCAATGGTATCGGTTGCAGACGGTTGATGATCACGATTGCCAGTAGCGCCGCCGTCGCGAGCACGGGCAGGCCGACTCTCGGCCATTTATGTGGTATGACCGCAAACCAGACGGCGATCGCCACAAGGAGGCCCATGATGCGTAATTCGCCGCCGTCAACCAGTGTTTTCATGGCGCCGATGGCCGGGACCAGCAGCGCGACAAACAGCAAGTTCAGGCCGGGGCCGTAGAATCGGCTTCGCAAGATCGTGCCGAGGCCGGCGATGAGGTGTGCCGCGAGCATGAAGAAGGGCTGAAAGACGCCGGTGCCCAGCAGAGTTATGAGGCCGCTGGTCCAGCCGTCGGCTGGTTTGGCCGTCAGCCAGCGTGCCACCGTTCCGCCCAGCAGAACCAGTCCGAGCCATTTGAGCAGGAACACGAGCCGGAACACCTGTGCCGCAGTCCACAGCTTCGAGGGCCAGACTTCCACGAAAACGTATCCGCCGGCGAGGATCGCGAGCAACGCGCCGACCGGGATCAGGTAGCGCCAGGCCAGGGGGCGGTGCGTGCCTGGATCGGCTCGCCACCATTTCCAGGAGAGTGCCAGAGCGGCCAGAAAGGCGGCCAGAGCGGCCCAGTCGGCGACGGCGAAAGTGCTGGGGATGAAGTGGTGCGGCACGCGGAAACGGATGTACAGGCTGAAAACGTCGCTCTCGGCGTCGGCTGGTGCCAGTGGGCGGATCCATACGAAGTAGGCGTAGGCCAGCAGCCCAGCCATGGCCAGTGCCGTCATCACGAGCGAGAAGATACGAGCGGTGGCAGTGCGTCGCCGGTCGTCGAGGCCCAGCAATGTGGCCAATCCCGCCGTTCCCAGCCCGATCAGGCCGGTCTGGAGCCCGACGGTGGGGTGAATGAAGGCCGCTCCGGCCGCCAGCAGGGCGCACAGCAGCGGACGTCCCATAAAACCACACCAGAAGGCCATCAAGGCGGCTGGCATGGCGAGAGTCTGCGGCGTGAGGTGCCAACTGCGCAGCGACGACGCCTGCCCGATGGCGATGCTGTCGACACCCATGACGAACACCGCACCCAGCAGCGGGGCCAGGCCGTTGCCGCGGAACATCGTCCGCCCCATCAGACAGGTGACGAAGGTCGTCAGGATGTGCGCCCCGCAGGTCAGGAGCAGGAAAACCACGGGCAGCGGGATGACGCTGCCCAGGGACGCCATCAGTGCTGAGTAGTAGGTTCGGGGGCCGTAGGCGGATCCGGCGGTGACGAAGTAGTCGCCAGCCAGGTACGAGTCGTCCATGGCCCGGAAGATCAGCGGCAATTGTTCCAGGTGGTTGTCGAAACCGTAGCGGTAGCTGCGCAGGAGCGTTGCCAGCAGGCCGGCGACGATGGAGAAGATCAGCAGTTCGCGCAGAGAGATGGTTGCCGGGGCCGGCTTCTCGCCTGTGAGCCGATCCTGGTCGAGAGCCGGCGTCCGGTTGCTCAGTCCGGGTGGTAATGTGAGAGGTGTTCTCATGATTGACCGTGTCGTGCGCGGTCACGGATGGTGGCCCGCGCTGGTTAGTTACCACGATCAGTTATCGGCGCTCACGGCCGGTGGGTTGACTGGTGGGGTTGGCGTTTGTGGCGCGGGGGTGGTTAGCAGTTCGCGTCACGGAATTCGGGAGCAAGGGTCTCTGCCTGGGGCGCACACGCGATCTCGTCGAGGATTCGGAGCAGTTGCCGGCCGTTGTTGGCGATTGTGTCGAGATACTCGCGTCTCAGTCCCGAGCTGAACTCGCACAACAGAGGGCACTCGTCATCGACCAGCTCGAGGAAGCCCAGAACGGCCGTCAATGGCGTGCGGATTCTGTGGCTCAGGCTGGCCAGATCATCGTATCTGGCACGCGTAGTCACCTCGGTCTCCTGCTTGGCGGCCGCCGGCTGATTCGACGTCGTGAGTCCCGTTCTGTTGCACTTCATCGCATGGCCCCTTGGCTTGTGCTCCTCCCTTGCCCCCTGTGGGCAAGTGTCGGGCGTCACATGTGTCTCATATTATGTAGTCGGTACTGTGGCTGGGAACGTGAACACGCTAACCAGGGTTTCCTGGATGGAGGACTGTGCGGACTAGACGCAACCAGGGGACCGGCATTATTGGACAGCCGCATGCCGGCCGGGTATTCCCGCAGGCGCGCAGCGTCCGTCGCGCATTCCTGGGCTGGTCTGATTGGCCAGTGATTTCTGTTTGCGTTCTCAGCCGCCGGCTGTTCTTATGGTGGCGTTTGGCGAGCGGTGTCACGGATGGATTTCGGCAACTCCACGGAATTGGACAGCGAGCGACTGGGGGGGCTCCTCGTCCGTCACACGAGGCCCTACAGCCACGAAGGGTTGCGTGTGCGTGTGCGCCATAGTCGGGGGGCGGACTTCTCGGGCACGTGCTACTACGCCGACAACCACATCTACGTGAATCTGGGGCGGCACAATCGCTATCCCTACTATCTGGGTACAAATATTGCGAGGTCGAGATCAAATCGGACGCACTGGTGGCGTGATACGTATCGGTTGGCGCTGGCCGACGGCTATCAACTGGCGTTGTTCGTCTTTCTCCACGAGTTTTTCCATTACCTGGTTCACCAGGCCGGCCGCAACCCACGGCGGAAAGAGTCCATGTGTGATCGATTCGCGACCCGGATTCTGGTGGATGACCACGGGGCGGCCGTGGTCGATCCCGAGGGCCGAGCGGTGCCGCGGGAGAATTGGGATTTCCAGGACGTGCATCGTTTTGTGACGGCCGCCCCGCGCGATCCCCAGCCTACACTCTGGGATCCAGGGCTGCCGCGAGCGATTCCGGTGGTGATATATGGGGCGTAGGCGTTGGGCGATTGACGATTGGAAATCAGCGATTGGGGGGTTGGCGGCGGCTGTGTGGCTCCTGCGCTGGCAGCCTGTTGAAGAAGTAGCGGCCGACCCCCGAGTCGGCCGTGGAGCACCGATAGCGCTCCGTGAGCCCACGTCCGACACGGTGGTCGGACGCTACGATCAGTTTTTCAACGGGCTGCTAGAGGGCGATGGGCGTGATTGTGGTTCGCTGGGCGCCTTGGCAAGCGTGCGCATAGTCTATATCATCCCCCCCGGTTGAGGCAAGATCGCCGATTGGCGAGCCTGTTGTGAGTGTGGGTATTGGGCGCGGCGGCGCGCTTGCGGAACCCTGATGCACTCGGTACATAACTGTCAGGCTTCTTATGGAGAAGCCACGAGACATGAGGAGGCTCTCTCGTGCCTGATGCGTCTGAAATCGAAGCTAAGGTTAAGAAGATTGTCGCGGAACAGATGGGTGTGGCTGAAGATGAGATCAGCCGCGAGACATCGTTCGTCAATGACCTCAATGCCGATTCGCTGGACACGGTTGAGCTGGTCATGGAGTTCGAGGATGAGTTTGAGATGAGCATTCCCGACGAGGAAGCCGAGAAGATCCAAACCGTCGGGATGGCCATCGACTACATCCAGAAGGCGGCCGAAAGCGCCAGCAAGTAGCCTGGGGCCGGAGAACAGCCGTGGGTGAACGTCGGGTAGTAGTCACCGGATTGGGTGCTGTCACGCCATTGGGCGCGTCGGTGGACAAGTATTGGGAGGGGCTCGTGGCCGGGCGTAGCGGGATCCGCACGATCACGAGCTTCGAGCACGCCGACCATGACGTGCATATTGGCGGTGAATGCCTCGATTTTGATGTCTGCGATTACCTGGACGTGCGGCGTGCCAAACGGATGGACCGCTTCACGCAGTTGGCGTGCGCGGCCGCTGCGATGGCGGCGGCGGACGCCGGTCTGAATTCGGGCGACTTTGATCCGGAACTCGCGGGTGTGATTCTGGGTGCGGGCATCGGCGGGCTGCGAGAAATCGAGAATCAGCACCTGCGCCTGCTCAAAAAAGGCCCCGGCAAGGTTTCGGCGTTTACGATTCCGCGGCTGATGGCCAATGCGAGCCCCGGGCACATATCGATCATGCTGGGGTTCAAGGGGCCCAGCGCTGCGATCGCGACAGCTTGTGCCTCGGCGGGCAGCGCCATGGGCGAATCCTACCATGCCATTCGGCGTGGCGATGCTGATATCGTGATGACCGGCGGTACGGAGGCCGCCCTGACGCCGCTGGGCATCTCCGCCTTCGCCGCGATGAAAGCGCTCAGCGTTCGCAACGACGATCCGGCCGGCGCTTCGCGCCCGTTCGACAAGAACCGGGACGGCTTTGTGCTCAGCGAGGGGGCCGGTTTGCTCGTTTTCGAGGAGTACGAGCATGCCCGACGCCGGGGCGCGGATATCAAGGCCGAAATGGCCGGCTTCGGCGCGACGGCGGACGCGGGCGACATCGTACAACCTGACCCGGTAGGCGAAGGTGCCGCCCGGGCAATGCGCATGGCGTTGAAGACTGCGGGGCTGAACCCCGACGATGTGGACTATATCAACGCGCACGGCACGGCAACCAACTTGGGCGACATCGCCGAGACCCGGGCCGTGAAGGATGCGTTTGGGGCGGCCGCCAAGAATGTCCCCATAAGCAGCACCAAGAGTGCCGTGGGGCACTTGCTGGGGGCTAGCGGTGGAATAGAGGCTATCGCCTGCGTCATGGCGATCCGCAACCGTGTCCTTCCTCCGACGATCAACCTTGACGAGCCCGACCCGGAATGTGATCTCGACTACGTTCCCAACACGGCCCGCGACGCAGACGTTCGCGTGGCGATGAACAACTCCTTCGGCTTCGGCGGCCACAACACGTGCGTGATCTTCCGCGCGGTGTAGTGGCGCTCTCTTTCCGCGGATTTCGCAGATTGCATGGCGCGGGTTGTCTACGACCGCGCTGCCGGGAGGCCTTCGAGTTGCTCGCCGATGCGCTGCCC
>CAZUCH010000085.1:0-7809 GCA_964619045.1 uncultured Planctomycetales bacterium
CACCAGATCCCCAAGTGGTACCCGGGCTCCGAGTCACAACTTAGCGTGAGCCACAAAGACAGCCAGTGCAGCCAATGCAAGGGCTCATACGCAAAAGACCACACAATCTCTACGCTAAACAGACCTTCCCTCGCCACTACCTCAAGCCAGTCGCCGCAAGTTAGCCATGCTGACCCCCATCCAGAACAGAAGTAGCCCAGTCCGGCACAGACGGCAGAGACGAGCATGATGTAGTAGAGAACTCGCGACAACCATCTTGTTTTCGCGCGGCTTGCAGCGTTGCCGGGGCCGCGCGTTTCCCGTTTCTTGCGTTCTTTGATGTCGCCTTCTGGGCACTCTGTACAAACGGTGGCTGTCCCTGAGTCTCCGCTAGTTCCTGGTGCGGTTACATCCTTGTTTAAATCAACAGGCGTACCGCACTCCGGGCAGATGCCGCTGACGTTGCCGGTCAGGTTGTAGCTGCATCCGCGGCATTCATGCGGCGCGCTGGGAGGACGCCTTCGAAGACGTGCTATGCAGATGGCGATCGCGCCGCAAGCAACACTGATCACCCATAGCGGACACGTGACCAGGACCCCTCCTGGCGCAACATAGCACGGGCTATCATACCACCACCAAGTGTCTAACTCGTATGGGGAATCCGGTTCAAACTGAAGCCTCAGCCACGGAGGCAGTAATCGCACCTGACGCGCTGGCTCGTGCGGAAAAGACCACGTGATGTCTACGCTTAGCAGACCTCTATGCGTGGTTACTTCAAGCCAGTCACCGCAAGTGAGCCACGCCAATCCACATCCAGAACAGAAGTAGACTAGCCCGGCGCAGACGGCAGTGACTAGCATGATGTAGTAGAGCACTAGTGACCAGGACGCTGCTTTGTCACGGCGGCCGGCCTTCTCAGGAGCGATGTCTTCTTTGTGTCGCATTCTGTGATGTCGTTTTGTGGGCAATCTACGTCCGCGTCCCTGTCTCTCGCACAATGAATCTACTTCTGAATATAGTAGTTCAGCTCGCCGGCGTCGCCGATCGGAGCCACCGACATCCCGTTGCTTAGGCGCCGCACTTGGGCGGGGCGGGCCACGATTCCACTTCCGGCCCTCCGGCGTGGGTGTAATAGAACACCGTCAGGCCGCCCATCAGGTTCTTGCACGCCACGCCATTCTGTCGGAGTATGCGGTAGGCGTAGTACGAGCGCTGCCCGGTCGTGCAGCACAACGCGATCGGCTTGTCACGCGGTATTTCGCCCCAGCGCTCGCGCAACTGCGGCAGCGGGATCGAGATCGCCCCCGGGATGCCGCCCGACGTCAACTCCGACGCCTGACGAAGGTCGACGATCGTCCAGTCGGCCCGTGCCGCCGCGCCCAACTCCTCGGCGTAAACACACTCGATGTCGCCCCGTAGCAGGTTGGTGGCCACAAAGCCGGCGATGTTGATCGGATCCTTGGCCGCTCCGAACGGCGGCGCATAGGCCAGCTCGACCTGTTCGAGCTGATCGACCGTCATGCCCATCTGAACGGCCAGCGCCAACACGTCGATGCGCTTGTCAACGCCTTCCGGACCCACGATCTGCGCCCCCAGGACGCAGCCGGTTTCGTGCGCGAAGAGCAGCTTGATGAGCAGTTGGCGGGCGCCGGGGAAATAGCCTACGTGGTGTTTAGGTTGGACATAGACTTTGTGATACGCCGTGCCGCGCTGCTTGAGGGTCTTCTCCGACAGGCCGGTCAGGGCGGCGGTCTGGTTGAAGACGCGCAGTATGCTTGTGCCCTGCGTGCCGCGATAGCGCGACGAGCGGCCGCAGATGTTGTCGGCCGCGATGCGCGCCTGCCGATTGGCCGGGCCCGCCAGCGGGATCATGACCGGGCCGCCCAGAACCGCGTCGGACACCTCGACGGCGTCGCCGACGGCGTAGATGCTCGGATCGCTGGTGAGCATGCGATCGTCGACGATGATCGCGCCGCGCTGGTTGAGTTCGAGGCCGGCATCACGCGCCAGACTGCTCTCGGGCCGCACGCCGACCGCCAGCGCTACCAGGTCGACTGTCATGGTGGTGCCGCTGCGCAGCGTGACGGCGACTCGTTGCTCGCCCTGGCTGTCGAACTCAGTGACCGCGTCGCCCAGGAGCAGTTTTACGCCGGCGCGCTCCAGCTCTATATGCAGCGGTGCCGCCATCTCCGGGTCGAGCGGGGGCATGACCTGCGGCAATAGCTCGACCAGCGTCACGTCGAGTCCGCGGTGACGCAGGCTCTCGGCCAGTTCGAGCCCGATGAAGCCGCCGCCCACGACGAGCGCGGATTGGGCGCCGTCATCGACGAGCTGTTTGATGCGGTCCATGTCGCCGAGATTGCGCAGCGTGCGGACGCGCGGGTGGTCGACGCCGGGCAGCGGCGGGCGGATCGGCTCGGCGCCCGGCGAGAGGATCAGGGAATCGTACGTCTCATCGTACTCGCGGCCTGATTCCAGATCGCGGGCGCGGATCGTCTTGGCGGTTCGATCGATCGCGATAGCTTCGTGCCGCGTGCGGATATCGAGCGCGAAGCGCCGGCCGAGCGAGTCCGGCGTCTGGAGAATGAGCTTCTTCCGGCGGGTGATTTCGCCGCCGATGTGATAGGGCAGCCCGCAGTTGGCGAATGAGATGTCGGGGCCGCGTTCGAGCAGGATTATCGTGCAACCCTCGTCGAGGCGTCGCAGGCGAGCAGCGGCGGTCGCGCCACCGGCCACGCCCCCGACGATGATGATCTTCTTGGGCATGTGTGCTTATCCTAGCGCTAAAGTGCCGGCGCGGATTAGCGATTCTCGGGCCGGCTCTCGATGTGGCGAGTCCAGTAGGGGGTCATGTGTGCGCAGACGTCCGGGCCAAAATGCTCGCGAGTAATCTCCGCGGTCTTCGTGCCGTCATCAGCGGCCAGCGCCCGCAGGTACTCACGCAGCTTGTCCCGTCCGCCGGCGTCGGAGAGTAACAGGTGGACTAGCGTATATGACTCCCCGTAGTAGAGACTCTTCTTCAAGACGTCCTTGTAGCGGCCTGGCAGACCAGCCCGCGTAGTGGAGTAGAACTCGATTTGCGGAGCCTTGATGACTGTCCACAACGGTATGGCACAATCCGTCTGGATGGCCTTGCGGCAGAGCTTCCAGTAGCTGGTATCCGGCTGGTCATAGCGCAGCCCACCCTTGCGCGTTGGCACCCCCTGCTCGTAGTACACCGCCAGGCCTTCGTTCAGCCAGGTCGGCGGGTTCTTCACATAGCGGCGCATGAACTGGTGAAACGCCTCGTGAAAAAGTACGCGACGCGAGTCGTCGGGGTTGCCACGGTCCAGGATCAGAAGCAGCTCCAGGCTGCTGATGAACATACCGCCGGTGTGTTCGGTGGCGCCACCTAGAAACGCCTGGCCGAACTCCTGGTAGTCGTTCTCGGTGCCGAAGACGAGCACGGAGAAGCGGCCCAGCTCGTCCTTCTGGTCCAAGGTGGCGGCCGGCGGCTCGTCCTTGTCACGCTCGCCGGCCTGCTTATCGGCTTTCTTCTTCTTCTGGCTCGCCCGGCGTTTGGCTGCCTTCTTCTTCTCTCGGGACTCCTCAGGCTCCGCTTTCTCCGCGTCCTTGATGACCTCCTTGAAACCCGCGGCGTACTCGGCGTGGATGTACTCGAGCATCCGCCCGTATTCCTCGAGCACTTTGTCACTCACCGTACCGGCGAGCACATAATGCTCGGTTTCCACGCGAACGTTCAGTGTCTTGAGCCGCTCGCGCAGATCAACGCGCTGCCCCGGCGCAGCGGGCGGCAGCATCAAGACGAAAGCCGCGGCCACGACGAGCATGAGTCCCGTCCGCCGCCCGCCGTTAGATGAGAACACCCGGATCGCGTTCATCTGTATCCTGCAACAAGCGGGTTCTTGGAACGAGTGCCCCGCAACGGGCGTCTCCGCAACGCGCGTGTCCCTGCCACGCGCAGACACGCCTCGCGAACCAGTGTACCAGCCGCCGGCCGACGATGCCAAGTCTGTGGCCGCTACCGGAGTTCGGAGCGCCCTGGCAGTCCGTTGAAGAACTCGCCGCAGCGTCCGGCCTCCGAGCCGGACGTGGGCTTACGAAGTGCTATCGCCTATCGACGGCCGACTCGGGGTTCGGCCGCTACTTCTTCAACGAGCGGCGGGGGCATTGAGGATCGGGAGCTTCTCGTGCTCCTGCTCGATCTTGGAGAGGTCGAGCTCTTCGAACAACACGGCCGGGGCGATGATCGATGAAGGGGGCGTGGCACCGGTGAAGCCGATCCCGATGTAGTTGTACACCGTCGGCGAGTCACCAGCGGCGATGATCTTCTTGAGCTTGCTGACGGCCAGCGGGCCGAACTCGCATCCGCGGACCAGCTCCTCGCGACCGTCGGCCACGTACACCTTGTAGGCGTAAACCGGATCGCCCAGGTTGTCGCCACCGCCGGTCTGCATGCGCATGAACATTGCCATCAGGTCCGAACGGCTGGAGGTGAAACTGGCTGAGCGGATCGAGGCGATGCGAATGCCGTACTCCAGATCTTCTTCCTCGGCGGCTTCGATCAGAGCCTGCTTGAGCAGCTCATCGCTGACGCCGCCTTGGTCCTCGATGAACAGGCAGCCGATAGCGGCCTGGAGATCGCCTCCACCAGGCGATCGGCGGCCGTGGCCGTTGGAGCCGGAGAGCTCCTTGGTGGGAACCCGTGACATGGCCATGTCTTGAAGCTCGCCGGCGACCACGATGTCGACCTTCTTGGCCTTGACGCCTTCGTCATCGTAGCGGTAATGGCCCAAGAGGATCTCGTCGCCGCACGTCCTCATCGAAGGGTCGTCATAGGCCGCCATGGAGTCGGGCAAGATGCGTTTATTCAGCTTCTTCTGGAGGTTCTTGGCTCCGGTGAAGGTGTGGCGCTGGGTACCGACCGGTTCTGCCTCTCCAACGACCCCCTCGGCCAGCATCTTGCGGAACATCTGGCCGGCGGCCAGACCGTCGAAGAGCACCGGGCCGGAGTATTCGTCGAGGATGGGAGCCTTCATCAGCTTGCCGAGGTTCTCGACCATCTGATCGATGTCTTCATCGATTTCATCGAGCGACGGCAGATCCTCGGTCGTGTCCCCAACGTAGCTGCGGCTGTCGGAGATCTTCATGCCGTCATCCGCTTGGGCCTCCGCGGTGACGACCAGCAGCACGCCGGCGCTCCTGGTGCGGAGCCGCGTGCCCTCGGAGTTGACGGTGTAGGTATTGCTCGCCCCGGCGAAGAGCTGCACGTTGGAATCCTGGATCTGCTGATGCATCTTGAAACGGGCCGAGAGTCTCTTGGTGTTTTGCTGCCATTGGTCCTTGTCGAATTCGAGTTTGGCCCCGTCCTCGATTTGCTCGACCACTGGGGCCTTCGTGAAGTCATCGGGCCGGTCCTCAATGCTCTTATCCTTCATGTAGGATCGCTTCTTGGTCAGCGTTTCGACAGCGTCCTTGTAGTTGTCATCCGTGGCTCGCCAAATGGCCTGTCGGATGGCGCTGTAATCATCATCCAGGGGGAGTGAGGCCCGGGCGCTGCCGCCGGCCGATGCACCTCCAGAGAAGAACCCACCGTCGGCGGCGAAGTTGGTGTTGTCCAGCTCATGGGAGCCGACTCGGGTCTGGCCAAAGAAGGTCCGTGACCGCTGGCGCTGAAATCCAACCAGCCCCCCGTAAGCGGCGGAGATTTGGTAGCTGATCGAGTCTTCAACCGTGTACTGGATGAAATACGGCTTCTCCAGATCCTCCATCTGGAGCTGCATTGAGCGGGCCAATTCGTCAGCCATCGCTCGCATGATCAGATCGCTCTCCGGCAGGACATCACTGGCGACGGCGGAAAACGCCCACGTAGCGATGATCGTCAACACAACGGTCGTCCGCAGTATTCGTTGATGGGTCACGGTTCTGGCTCCTTGAATCCCCGGGTTTCCGCCCGGGACTATTGAGTGTGGTGACTCCCTGAATCTCCGTGGTCTTCACGCTTCGCGGTCTTCAGTTCTTGTGGCCTTGCTGTTTTCACTTCTCGGCATTCTAGCTCTTCGATGCGTCCTGTTCCTCGGCGATGGGCGCGGGCAGGATAGGCGGTTTATCCTGCGCGCGGCGGCGCTTCTCGATCTCGATCTGGGAGACCAGAATGCTCGGGGAAACTGCCGACACGGGCACCGATCCGGATTCCGCTCCGCACGTGCCGTTGAAGACCGCCGGATCGTCGCCGGTGTAGATGATCTTGGAGAAGGAGGCCAGCGGCGTGCCGACGATATCCACGCCCCGGACCAGCTCATCGGGGCGTTCATCGGCAAAGACGCGATAGACCACCACCGGCAAGACCTTGAAGACCTGCGGGCCGCGGCGGCCCGTACCGGTGAACCCGCCCGTGATGTCCTCGAACAGGAAGCCGTACTCCTTGTCCTGCTTCGCGCATTCTTCTCGCAGGAGTTCTCGCAGCTTCTCGAAACTGACGGCCTTGTCGGACTCGATGATGAGATTGCCCTGTCGGGCGACGACCTTGCGACCCGGCTGGCGGCGCCCGTGTCCATTGGACTTTGGGAAATCCTCCACCGGCGATCTGGACATCAGAAAGGTCTTCAGGACGCCTTTATCGATCAGGTGGACGTCGGATGACGGCACGCCCTCGTCGTCGTACTTGTAGTGACCACGGAGATCCTCGTCACCGAAGACGGGCGTCGTCGGATCATCGCGGACGCTGAGAAAGTCGGGCAGAACCTGCTCGCCGACCTTCTTGGCAAAGGTCTGGCCCTCGTCGACATCTTTCTGACGGTGGCCTTCGATACGGTGCCCGAAGATCTCATGGAAGAACACGCCGCTGGCCCGATTCAGCAGGATTGCCGGGCCTTCATACGGTTCGACCAGCGGGGCCTCGCGGAGCGCCAAGACCTGATCGATGACCTCCTGGAATTTCTGTGCCAGCTCTTCCTCGCTGGGCAGCTTGTCCTCGCTGCAGGCGTTGAACAGGAACGATTGGCTAAGGTCCATCCCGTCTTCGGCCTTGGTGCCCGCGGATACGACTACGCGCAGCAGCTTACTGGCGGTCTGCAGGCGCGTCCCCTCGCTGGTGACCATATAGCGATTCTCCGCGGAGGCTCTCAGCGAAACAGATGAGCTGTAGATCAGGGGATACGCTCGGGCGAGCCCGGTGACTCTCCGAAGCCTGTCTGCCCAGGTCTTTCTGTCCAGCGCGAGCCTGACCTCCGGCTCGGAGTAGACAGCCGGCTCCTCCTTGGAGAAATCGTCGGACTTGTCTTCTTCTTCGACCATGGTCTTGCGGTTGGTCTCCACGCGCTCGTACTTCTCTGCCGCTGTCTTCACTGCCTGGTCGGTGGCCAGCCAGATGGCATGCTTGATCGACACGGGATCATCTTCGATGCTGATCGTGGTGGCTCCCCCGAAGAAGTAGGACATGTCGAATCCAAACCCGCCGCCGCGGATCTTGTGCGTGCTGTCCACCGAATAGTCCCCGACGCGGATGTCCACGTCGAGCTGTCGGTCGTGGTTGGCATCGTCCGAGGCCAGGGCTCCGAGTGTCGCATGGATAGAGACGGACTCCTGGTCGGTGATGGTATAGCCGATGTAGTACGGCTTGGTGCCGTCGGGCAGGGCCAAGTGCTTGGTGGAGTAGTCCAACTCCTCGGTCAGCAGCTTGAGCAAGATGTGATCCGGCGCTGCCTGGACCTGCTGAGCGGCGGTTAGCCAAGCCAGCAAAGGCAGCGCCAGCCAACGAACGGTCATGCGCGCTTTCATGGTTCGCCCTTTCGAGAACAGGGAAGTTGCTTGCCACACTGGAACTGGTCC
>CAZUCH010000085.1:7909-9319 GCA_964619045.1 uncultured Planctomycetales bacterium
CATCGGGCCGCGGATTCCAGCGACAGTGTTCTCTCGTGGGCCGGCGGAGCACCGTCAGCACTGACCTTGGCAGCCGCATCATCGCAGGGAGTATGTCATGTCGAACAAGCGTATTGCCTCGGCCGTTCATTTCGGCAGTCCGCCGGCAACAAGGTTGCGGCGTGGGCGGAACTCAGCCGCGGGGCGCAGTGTGGTTGCGTTGTGCGCCTTGCTGGCGTCGCTGCCGGTCATCGACGGATGTGCGCGCGTCACTGTACGGAAGGTCCCCGCGCCGACGCAGTACCTTCGCTGGACCGACACAATGCAGCGCCAGGCTGACGGAATGGAGGGGTTTCGCTTCTACATGCCCCGGCCATTTCTTCAGGTGTTCGAGTCGTTTCCCGTGCGCACGGACGTGTACCTGGCCAATGGTCTTGTGTCGCCGGACGGGGCCTATGTGATCGTGACGGAGTTGGTCGCGGAGGGCGATTTCGGCACGTACAAGTTAGACAAGCCGGTCGACCTTCAGATCCCGACCAACTACATCGAAGCGCCGAAGGCCGATCGGGAAGACGTGACCGGTCCGGCTGAAGAGGGGCCGATTACTCCTCAGGGGCGCGGCGAGCTGCTCGACATAGTGGCCAAGGCCATCGGGGAGAAACTGGATTCCAAGCTCGGCGCGATCCTCCGCAAGCCGAGTGCCGTGCCGGAGGACCAGGACCGTGAGGAGCCCGACGCCGGCTTGGCGGATAAGATCGAGCCGGGCGAGGAGACCGGCCTGAAGGAGCTAAAGGTCACCAACGACAACATGGCCTACGCCCACCAGCCGCTACGGGGCAACTTCGACATCGTCTACCTGCCGGACTTTGACGAGCAGTACGTCGTCTCCAGCCGCGCGGCACTCGGAAATGTGAAGGTGAAGGTGAACCTCGGGCAGAGCTGGAGCTTGCAGGGCTTCAACTCGCTGGTGGATAACAGCGAGCTGAATCGGCGGATCTTCGACCTGATCGACTCATCGGTCCAGCTTGCCAAGAGCGCCGCATTCGCGGCCGCGGGGTTCCCCTTCCCCGGAGTACCGGCCGCGATCGCACCGCAGGGCGCCGGGGCGCGCAGCTTGGTGCTCATGCCGGGAACGACGCTGGCGAAGGTTGAGGCGCGTCCGGCTACGCCGGTGAGTCTCAAGATCGTCGTCGTACACTACGCGGCCAAGGGCCTGTACCCGGTCATCAAGCCGCGTGAATTGCAGGAACGCACCTGGCCTCACGGAGAATGGGAAGAGCGTATACACAACGACTACTGTGTCCTGGACCTGTTCAAGCTGTTCCCGCACCCGACGCTCTCGACCGAGCTCGACCCAGACGCCCTGGCCGACGCTCGCGAAGCCACGCCGCAGCCCACTGGGCACTTCACCATTCCGCGTTATCCCTACCA